>NZ_JBYSXE010000001.1:150704-434779 GCF_058781925.1 Sphingobium sp. FW306-1B-F04DB
GGCCGGCCAGCGCGCCAGCGAGGAAGTGTTCCGGCGGGCCGCTGCGGCGGCGCTCAGCGATGCCCGGCCGCTCGCACACAATGCCTACAAGGTTGAACTTGGCCAACGATCCGTCGTGCGCGCGCTGATGCGCGCCGCGCGGCTGGCTTGAAGACGAGGGGATCACAATGGCTCGCTATCTGGGCAAGGAAACCCCCCGCGTGGACGGGGTCGCGAAGGTTACTGGCAAGGCCAAATACGCTGCCGAGTTCCAGGTTCCGCATGTCGCCTATGGCTTTCTCGTACTGAGTACGATCGCCAAAGGCCGGATCGCGAATATCGACACGCGCGCGGCCGAGCAGGCGGATGGGGTCATCCGCGTCTTCACCCATCTCAACGCAGGCAGGCTGGGCAAGGCGCCCGCGGCCGGCGCTGCGCCGCAATGGGCCTGGCCGCTGCAATCGGACCGGGTGTTCTTCAACGGCCAGCCGATCGCGCTGGTGGTCGCCGAGACCTATGAGCAGGCACGCCACGCTTCGCGGCTGGTCAAGGTGACGTATCAGGCCGAGCGGCACGTCACCGACCTTGCGGCAGTGCTAGGCCAGGCCAAGCTCGACCCCGAGGCCGAGAAGATCGCGCCGCGGGGCAACCCTGTCACCGCGATGCGCGATGCCGCGGTCAAGGTCGAGGCCGAGTATCGCATTCCGATCGAGCACCATAATCCGATCGAGCCGCATGCCGCCATCGCCTTCTGGGAAGGCGACAAGCTCACGGTCTTCGACAAGACCCAGAATGTCTATGGTGTCCGCGAGCATCTGGCCGAAGGGCTGGGCGTGCCCGTCGAGAACATCCGCGTCGTATCCGCGGCTCGCCTTTCGCACATCCGGCAAGCGCTAGACCCAGCGCAAATCCTGCCATCACCCTGTTCGTCATAGATGCCTCTCTTGCAGTTGATGGATTTTCTCTGCCTTGGCCGATCGCGCTTCAGGCGCGCGCCGCATCGACGATGCGTGCCGCAAGCCCGCGCCTTCGCCGGTGGTAGGCGATGACCGCCGCCTGAAGCCCGGTACGATCACCGGCCCGCAGCATCTCCGCGATCGAGACGATCTCGGCTTCGGCATCGGGAATGATCGCGGTTTCAACGCTGCGGCACCGGCCGAGCCGCGCCGCAGCATTGCCGATCGCGGTCAGCAGTTCAGAACTGTTGGCTGCCGCGGCCAGCGCCGCGAAAACGATCGCGGTTCGTTCGGCTATCCCGTCATGTCCCTCGACGATTGCCGTCGGTTGCGTGAAGGCCTCCGGCTCCCGGAACGGCAGTCCGGCGAGCATCGCGTGCCAGTCGATCAGGATACAGAGGTCGGCTTCGTACAGGATTGGGACCTGGAAGCCGTCGCCGGGGTTGGAATGAACCAGCCTCTCACCTGTCAGGCGATTGAGGCTGTCGCGGACCGGCGTGATGCTGACCCCGAACTCGTCAGCGATCCGCGCCGCCTCGAGCCGAAAGCCCGGAGGCCACTCGCCGGCGAGGAGCCGGTGCCGCAGGGCATCATAGGTTGGTTCGAGAACATGGGCCGGGCTCATGACGTCAGCCCGGTACGAAAGGCGGGAAGTTCGCCAGCATTGCTTCCTGATCGGGCCGGAGGGCATCGATCGCACCGATATGATCGGGCACCTCGTCCCTGAGGAGGATCGACGGGCATTGCCCCTCATAATTGCCGAGGTTGGGCCGGTGCTGGGCGTATCCGGCAAGCGCGGCGAGTTCCGGCGTAAAGCGCCGCGCAACCGGCGGCGGGTAGCTCAACCACTGATTTTCATAGGGTTTGAGCCAGCCGAGACAGTAACCAATGACGATACCGCGCCTCGTGGCCTGCGTCCGATTTGCACCAGCGCCATGGGCCGTCGACCCGAGGAAGCAGATGGCAGCGCCCGGCTCGCATTCCGCGGCAATCGGATCACCGAGTTCTTCCTTTACCATGCCCGCTGCGCCGTGGCTGCCCGGATAGATCAGCGTCGCGCCATTGTCGGCCGTAAAGGGTGTGAGCGGCCAGATGACGTTGATCAGATATTCATGCTCGCCTTTCGCTCCCTGCCACATGTCATGGTCCCTGTGCGGGAACTGCTGCTTCTCGCCCGGATGGATCTCGATCGCCTGGGCGACGTTGAGCTGCAGCCGGTCGCAGGAGGGGCGCAGGATCGCCTGCGCCAGCGCGAGGATTGTGTCGTGGAGGACAAGTTCCTGCGCATATGGCGAGCGCTTCAACAGGCCTCCGAACCTCTTAGTCCGTTCCCCGTAAAAGGCGCCCGTGCAGAGTGGTGTCGCCTCGAACGTGGGGTCGAGGTCGGCATTGAGCGCCTCGATCACCGATGGCGGCAGCGCATCGGGGATGATGCAATAGCCGTCGCTGAGAAGAGCCAGCAGCGGATCCCGGCGGCGCGCAATGGGCCCCACCGCGTTCATTGGACGAGCTCCGGCTGGCTGGTCGACAGGAGAGCGAGACTCGCAGGTTCATAGACGCCGCCCTGCCGCAGCAATTCGGGCGTCTCCTCATCGATCCGGATGTGGAGGCCCACCAGCCATCGCCCGTCGGTCTGGACGGCGGGGCCGAGCGCTTCGCATTCCCACCCGAATTGCCGGATCTGCTCGAACCAGGCGATTTCGGCAACGCCGGTATATTCCTCGATCCCTGTCGCAAGCGCGTAACTCGCGAGAGCAGTGACCAGCTGATTGCGTGCGCTGCGACGCGGTCCCGACTGCTGATGCCTGTCCAGGCAAAAGCGTGTGATTTCCCTGACCCGAGCACCGGCAGGGACCGGGCCTGCGCACAGATAGGGATAGAGGTCGCCGAGCAGATGCGGTCGGTCGGTGCGGAGCAATCGTGCCGACGCGCAGTGCGCTCCATCATCGTCTACCAGTATCAGATAGTTCGCATCGGGATCATCGAACTGGTCGATCTCGAACTGGTCTGCCAGCACCGGCAAATCCCATTTGAGGAGATCGATGAAGACCTCCCTGCGCGCGATGAACATCGCACGCATCGCGGCGTCCAGATCGGATTGCCGCTTCTCCACTATCCCCTTGAGCATGACTGTCTCCTCGCGGTTGAACCGCAGGGACATCAACATCAGGTCGTGGAGGCGGCCCATACCAAGAAATGGGGAGGGCCCTCGGGTTTGCGTGTCTCAGGGTCCGTCGAGTGGTTTCGCCCGCGAGCACGGTTCGCCAGCACGCTGAAGAAGATCGCGCGCCCTTCAGATTACGCAACGTCGCAGCAATGGCCTGCGCTGCCCGATCAGCGCCATCGCCAGCCCGATCGCGGCGAGGACGCCGCCAGCCACGGGAACGGCCGCATAGCCAAGTCCGAGGCTGATTACGCCGCTGCCGATCGCAGCTCCCAATGCATTGCCCAGATTGAACGCACCGACATTGATCGATGAGGCAAGCCCTGGCGCCTCGGAAGCTGCCTGCATCACACGCATCTGGACCGGCGGTACGATCGCGAAGGCGGCCGCACCCCAGATCAGTAGCCCGATTGCCGCCCCCATGTGAGAGGAAAGGCCGAACGGCAGCAGCCCCATGATCAGCGCAAGCGCACCGAGTAGCAGCTTCGTCGCGCCGTCGAGCGACCAGTCGGCAAGGCGGCCGCCCAGCGCATTGCCAATCGTGAAGCCGACCCCGATCAGAACCAGTGCCAGTGTTACAAATCCATCGGACGCGCCGGCGAGTTCGGAGAGGAGCGGGGCGACATAGGTGTAGAGCGTAAACATCGCGCCCGCGCCCATGACCGTCGTCGCCATGGCAAGCAACACCGGGGGCTGGACGATCGCGCAAAACTCCCGGCGAATGTCCGGCATCTTGCCGGCCTCACCCGTAGGAAGCGCGAGCCAGAGCGCCGCGATCGCCACCAGGCCCAGCAGCGCGGTACCGGCAAAAGCCATGCGCCATCCGATCTCCTGACCCACCCATGTTGCGGCGGGAACACCTCCGATATTGGCGATCGTCAGGCCCATGAACATGGTCGCGACCGCGCTCGCCCGCCGTTCCTCCGGAACCACGCTTGCCGCGACGATCGCGCCGAGCCCGAAGAAGGCGCCATGGTTGAGGCTGGTCACGAGGCGGGCCAGCAACAGCGTTGAATAGGAAGGCGCGAGCGCCGAGAGCAGATTGCCGATCGTGAAGATTGCCATCAGCAACATGAGCGCCGTTCGCTTGCCGAACCGGCTGAAGGCAAGCGTCATGACCGGCGCGCCGACCATGACGCCGACAGCATAGGCGCTGACAAGAATGCCGGCCTTGGGGATGGAAACCTCGACCCCGTCAGCGATAACCGGCAACAACCCCATCGGCGCGAATTCGGTCGTTCCGATGCCGAAGGCCCCGATCGCCAGCGCGAGCAGCGGCCAGTTGAACCGCGGCGCCTCGACCTCCGGTTCGGCATCAAGAGCTACATGCAACATCGCTTCCACCTCCTCGCGCAAGGGAACCCACGTTTCGAGCTCGATCGAACTCAAAAGCGGCGGTTTGCCACGCTGATCTGGTGGTCGCGACCATCCTGGACCCCGCGCGAGGGCGGCGGAACCGGTTACCGAATGTCGATCCGATCCCGTGGCGCAACCACTTGCAGGGGCGAAGCTATGCGGGGACTGAGGCCGCGATAATCAGTTCCTGCTTCACATAATTTGTGAAGACTATTCGCAAATGGACATGACCAAGATCCTGGAAGTGAGCTTGGCCGGCCGGCATCTGCCGTTCGGGTCCGGCTTGGCCTGGCGGTAGATACCGCCAGACGGTGCGCGGCCTAATGTCGCATGCGCCAGCGAAAAATGTCCGCAAAGCTGATGAGTCCATCGAATAGCGCGAAGAGGATCAGCGAAGCGCGCTTCGTCGTGTCGTAGCGTTCCCTGGCTTCCTTCAGGTGCTGGATGACCGTCTCGTGGCTGATCCCGAGGATTTTCGAGATTTCCCAATCGGTCTTGCCGCGCGCCGCCCAGAGCACGCAATCCCGTTGGCGATCGGTCAGCCGCGGTCGCTCCACCGGGCCCTCCCAGCCGGCGACCCGCCGGCCGCTTGCAATGGCGACCGCGCCGACGAGCTCGGCGACGGCAAGCATCGCTTCAGGAAGATTTCGGCCGGGCGCCGTCACAAAGCTGCACGATCCCGTCAGGTCGCCGGGGACGTGCCGCGGCACGGTATATCCATCTGCGACGCCGTGGCGGCGACCGATGTCGAACATCGACTGCTCCGCATGGGTGACCGGGATCAAATCGCCGATGCCGCACCATCTAAAGCCCAGTACGCTTCGCTCGGCCGCACGGCGAACCGGATCGCTCGCCGCAAGGTTGAAGCCGACATAGACATCGGCCCAACTCGCCGGATAGTCGTGGATCAACACCGAGATGCCATTCCCGGCACAGCCACCGACTTCGAGTGCGAGCGCGAAATGGTCGAAACCCATCTCGTGCGCCGAGCGCGCAAGCGCTTCGTGCAATTCGTCACCCGACCGGGAATGGGTGAATGTGTCGGCGAGTTCTGCTGCTAGTTCAAGACGCATGCTCCTGTGCTCGGCCACGGGTGCGCTCCCAGCCCGCAATATCCGCAAGCCGCCCTTCGCTTCTGAACCCGCACATCGCGCTTCTCACGGCCGCGAGACGAGTTGGCTGAGCCCAAATTCCACCGCACGGTTCGCAATGGAAGTGCGTCTCAACCTGATCCGTCAGGCTGTAAATTCTTGTCTTTCCTTGATGCAATCAGGCCACAGGCGATGGAAAGTAGCATGGCGCACCCGCTGGATCATTCTGCTCCATTGACCGTCAGGCCGATGCAAAAGGGGTCATTGCCTGCCAAGCCGATGTGCTTCGCCATCCGATAAGCAGCATCCATGGCCGAACTCGACAGATTGCTGGCTTGCGCCGACCTCTGGATGGGGGCGCCGATGGCCATTGCCACGGTTGTCCAGACATGGGGATCCGCGCCGAGGCCAGTCGGAAGCCACATGCTCGTCAGAGCTGTTTTGAAGGCAGCGTCTCGGGAGGCTGCGTCGAAAATGACGTCCTGTGCGCTGCGATGGTGCTTGCGCAGACAGGCGGTGCCAGGCTCCTCAGTTTCGGTGTCGAAGACGATGCGAGTTGGCAGCACGGACTTCCCTGTGGCGGGACGATCGAAGTCCTTGTGCAATGCGTGAACGACGATGCGTTTCCATATAGCGTGTTTTTCGATCTGGCGCAGGCGCGAGCATTGCGTCAGCCATTCGTGACCTCGACCGATCTGGCCTCTGGCCAGACTGTTGCGGGCTTCGGGTCGGGCTCCTTCCTGAATTTCTATAATCCGCAGCGGCGCATGCTCATCGTCGGCGCCGTGCAGATCGCTCAGCCTCTCAGCCGCTTTGCGCGCGAACTCGACTTCGACGTCTGCCTCATCGACCCGCGTGAGGTCTATCTGACGAAAGAGCGCTTTCCCGATGCACGGCACGACGATCGGTGGCCCGACGAGGCGGTGCGTGCGGCGAGGCCGGATCCCTCGACAGCCGTCGTGACCCTGAGCCACGACAAGAAGCTCGATGATCCTGCCTTGAAGGCGGCGCTTGGTTTTCCAACCGGCTA
This sequence comes from Sphingobium sp. FW306-1B-F04DB, assembly GCF_058781925.1. Taxonomy (NCBI): domain Bacteria; kingdom Pseudomonadati; phylum Pseudomonadota; class Alphaproteobacteria; order Sphingomonadales; family Sphingobiaceae; genus Sphingobium; species Sphingobium sp. FW306-1B-F04DB. Next base: position 157,281 of record NZ_JBYSXE010000001.1, read on the forward strand.
TATCGCCGCGCTCGGGTCGAAGCGCAGCCATCAGGCGCGGCTGCAGCGGCTTCGCCGATCGGGTCTCAGCGAGCTGGCGTTACGCCACATTGAGGGGCCCGCCGGAATTCCGATCGGGGGCCACGGCACAGCCGAGATCGCGCTTTCGATCGCCGCCGGAGCGGTGAAGCGGCTAAACGAAGCCTCCGCGACGCTCCCGATCGAGGCAGCGTGCATCATGGCGCGCAGCGAGGTGGGAATGCAGGTGCAGGCTTGATCGCACCGATGCCGTCTTGGAGTGCAGATCGTCCAAATCGGCTTTTGATCCGCCAAGACGATCCGCTGCACGCGAAGCAATCATTTCCGCACCACTAGCCTGGAGATCGAGCATTGAGTTGCGTTACCGCGACCTGTCACGCGTGAGAGCCTTAAGGGCATGGCTGGCCGCCAAGTCACGGTCGCGAGCCGTGCGCTACGGCTCCATTCTGATCGCGGGTGCCGCGGCCCTCGCCCTTGCCTTGACGTGGCGACCGGCTATCGCGCCGATCGCTGTTCCCGGGCCAGCTGAATTCTCGCAGGAGCAAATCGCGCGCGGCGCGGTTCTTGCCAGGCTCGGCGACTGCGCGGTTTGCCATACGGCGAATGACGGTCGCCCGCTCGCTGGCGCGCGGCCGCTTGCAACGCCGTTCGGCACGCTCTTCTCGGATAATCTCACACCCGATCCGGAAACCGGGCTCGGCCGCTGGTCCAAAGCGGCGTTCCGGCGAGCGATGAAGCAGGGGGTGAGCCGCGACGGATCGCACCTCTATCCGGCGCTCCCTTACGAGCATTTCACCCATGTGACCGACGCGGATCTCGATGCCCTCTACGCCTTCCTCATGACGCGCAGACCTGTGCGGCAGGAGGCGCCGTCGAACCGCCTGATCTTCCCGCTCGGTTTTCGTCCCCTGCTTGCAGGCTGGAAGATGCTGTTCCTGCATGAAGGCGGCGTTCCCGTCGATCCGGACCGATCGCCCGAGTGGAATCGCGGCGCCTATCTCGTCGAAGGGCTCGGCCATTGCGGCGGATGTCACACGCCGCGCAATCTGGCCGGGGGTGAGATCCGGTCACGCGCTTTTGCCGGTGGGGTCGCCGAAGGGTGGCGTGCGCCGGCGCTCGATGCATCCAACCCGGCCGCACGCGCCTGGACGCCCGACGCGCTCTACACCTATTTGCGAACCGGGATCTCGCCCGACCATAGCGCCGCCGCCGGTCCCATGGGTCCCGTGGTCGAGAGCCTCTCGTCAGTGCCCGAAACGGACGTTCGGGCGATCGCAACCTATGTCGCATCGCTGATGGCCCGTCGTGACGCGGGCTCGCCATCTTTGCCCACCCCCGACAATCCAGTCCGCGCGGCTCGCACATATCCGCAAGGTGCTCCCCTGTTCGCGGGCGCATGCGCCGGCTGCCATGGCGCGGGTGCGCCCATGATGGGGCAGGGGCGCCCTTCGCTTGGCCTCGCAACGAGCCTTCGCGACGACGACCCGACAAGCGCGATTCAGGCGATCCTGCTCGGCATCGAGCCGCCGGTCGCGGAGCGCGGCCCCAAAATGCCGCCCTTTGCCGACAGCATGACCGACGCACAGATCGCGGCGGCCCTTGGATATGCCCGCTCCCGATACACCGATCGACCAGCCTGGCCAAAACTCGAGAAGTCGGTCCGCAAGGCCCGTAAGGAAAGTGCGCAACCATGACGCTTGCTATCAATGTCAACGGCAAGGATCACGCCGTCGAGGCCGAGCCCGACACGCCGCTTCTCTATGTGCTGCGCGAAGACCTGGGCCTCAACGGCGCAAAATATGGCTGCGGGCTCGGGCAATGCGGCGCCTGCACGGTCCATCTCGATGGCAGGGCGATCTTCTCCTGCCTCACCCCGCTTGCGGCCGTGGTGGGCCGAAAAGTTCGAACGATCGAGGGCCTGGGGAGCCTCGAGAAGATGAACCCGCTCCAGCAGGCATTTCTCGACGAGCAAGCCGCACAGTGCGGCTATTGTATCGCTGGGATGATCATGCGCGCGCAGGCGCTCCTCGATCGGAATAGCCGTCCAAGCGACGCCGAGATCCGCGCGCACATGCAGCCCAATCTATGCCGTTGCGGCACCCATATGCGCATCCTGCGCGCGATAAGGCGCGCAGCCGGACCCGCGCCTCAGGGAGCGAGCGCATGACCGGCATGGTCAGCGCACGCGGGCTGAGCCGTCGCGAGGCGCTGGCGGCGGGCGGTCTCGTCGTGGCCTTCAGTCTGACATCGAGAAGTTTCGGTCAACTCGCCGGAGGAGGCGAGGGCGGTGCCGCCCCAAAGGCGGTTCGGCCCGACTTGCCCGGAAGCCTTAAGAGTCATCCGGAACTCGAGTCCTGGATCCGCATCGCGCCCGACGGGGCGACCACGGTGTTCTCGGGCAAGGCCGAGCTTGGACAGGGCATCCGTACCGCGCTTCTGCAGGTCGCAGCCGAAGAACTCGACCTTCCTCCAGGCACGATCGAGTTCATCACCGCCGATACCGGGCGCACGCCGGATGAAGGGCTGACCGCCGGCAGCCATTCGATGCAGGATGGCGGCACGGCGCTTGCCAATGCCGGTGCGAATGTCCGCATGCTGCTGACGCGCGCCGCTGCGAACAGATGGGGCCTCGCGCCGGAAACGCTCCGGACCAGCGGAGACGGGCACATCGTGGCGCCCGACGGCCGCCGTCTTCCTTATGGCCTGCTCGCCGCAAGCCTGTCGCGCCACGTCGAAGCGGTGCCCGACGCTCCGCGGCGCGATCCACGCCATTATCGGACGATGGGACGAAACCTCCCGCGCATCGATATCCCGGCCAAGCTCACCGGCGGGGAAGCCTATGTTCAGGACCTGCGGATGCCCGGCATGCTCCATGCCCGCGTCGTCCGCGGACCCAGCTATGGTACGCGTCTCGCAGCCCCCCGCCTGGCTGCCGCGCGCGCAATGCCAGGCGTCGTTGCCGTCATCGAAAACGGAGATTTCCTTGCGGTCGTGGCGCGCAAGGAATGGCAGGCGATCAAGGCGATGCGGGTCGCGCAGCAAAGCGGTTATGTCCGAACGCTTGCCCCGCTCCCGGTTGACGATGGGCCGCGCCGTCTTCAGAAGCTCGCCACGCAGGAGATCACCGTCCTCGACACGCAAGACGGCAATCGCACGGCCTGGAAGACGGTGCGCGGGAGATTTAGCCGACCCTGGTACAGCCACGGCTCGATCGGCCCTTCCTGCGCCGTCGCTCTCGCCCGGAACGGGGAACTCACTCTCTGGTCGCACAGCCAGGGCGTATTCGACATGCACCGCGCGATTGCCGAACTGGTGGGTCTGCCGCCGGAAAAGGTCCGGTGCATCCATACGCCTTCGGCGGGCTGTTATGGGCAGAATGGTGCCGACGATGTCACGGCCGAAGCTGGCCTTATCGCCATGGCGCTTCCCGGACGCCCCATCCGGCTTCAGTGGATGCGCGAGCAGGAGTTCGGCTGGGAGCCTTGCGGTTGCGGCATGGTCACCAAAGTCGAGGCGTCGATCGGACCCGACAAAAGGATCGCGCACTGGACATATGAAGTCTGGAGCAACTCGCACAATAACAGGCCGGTCAAAGCGGGCGGCTATGCCGTCGCTCAGCAAGTCTCCCCCGGCTTCGCGCCGCAACCGGCGAGGCCCATCCCGATGCCCGAGGGGGACGGCGACCGGAACGCGAACCCGCTCTACGTCTTCCCGAATATGAATGTGCTCTACCATTTCGTGCCGGAGATGCCGCTGCGCGTCTCGGCGCTGCGGTCACTCGGCGCGCATCTGAACGTCTTCACGATCGAAAGCATGCTGGACGAGCTCGCGCTCGCGGGGGGTGTCGATCCGCTCGAATTCCGCCTTGCGCATATGAAGGACGAGCGCGCACGCGCCGTCATGATCGAGGCGACCCGTCGTTTCGGCTGGCGACACCGGCCCAAGGGCGATGGCCGCCGCGGCTGCGGAATGGCCTTTGCGCGCTACAAGAATATCGGCGCCTATTGTGCGGTCGTGATGGAGATTGAAGTCGAGCGCGAGACGGGAGAGATCAGGGTTCACAGGGTCAACGCCGCGGTCGACGCCGGTCAGCCCGCCTCGCCGGACGGTATTCGCAACCAGGTGGAAGGCGGGATCATCCAGTCGTTGAGCTGGGCGATGCGCGAGGCGGTCTCCTACGATCCTACGCGCCGGACCAGTTTCGACTGGGGCACATATCCGATCCTCCGCTTCAAGGATGTGCCGGGTTCGATCGAGGTCCACGTCATCGATCGCGCCGGTCTTCCCTTCCTCGGCGCAGGCGAGACGTCCCAGGGGCCGGCGTCTGCGGCTCTTGCCAATGCCTTGGCGGATGCGACCGGCGCAAGGCTGCGCGACATGCCTCTCACGCCGGAGGCAGTCAAAGCCGCGATCGGTCTGGAAGGCTAGGCGGGATGGTGCTTGCCCCGACCGAGTGCTTCTTCGAGTGCGGCGATAAAGGCCCGCACTTTTGCAGGCACCATCCGCGCGGTCGGATAGACGGCCCAGATCGCCAGCGGTTCGGGCTCCGCATCCTCGAGTTCGATCCCTTCGAGCAATCCGCCGCGCAGGTCATCCGCGACGTCCCAGGCGGAAAGATTGGCGATGCCGAGGCCTCCAAGGCAAGCTTGATGGATCGCTTCGATCGAACTGGCGGTGAAGCGTCCAGTCACCTTGTGCCGCACGGCCTTGCCGTTCCTGACGAATATCCAGTGCGAGGTTCCGGTACCCAGAAGGCAGCTGTGGCCCGCAAGATCGGACAGCAATCGCGGCGCGCCATGCGCCTTAAGATATGCCGGCGATGCACAAAGCCTTCGCGGGTTGTCCGCGAGACGCCGCGCGATGAGATGATTGTCCCGCAGTTTCGCGATCCGCACCGCCACGTCGATGCCCTGGCCGACGATGTCGACCTGATCGTCGGTCAGCAGCAGATCGACATGAAGCGTGGGATTGTCGTGCATGAACGCGGCGATCATCGGCGCAACGACCTTCCGCCCAAATGCGGCGGATGCCGTCACGCGCAATTGTCCGGATACGCCGGCCGCCGCCGGCCGCAAGGCAGCGAGCGCGCTTGCCTGTTCCTCGAGCATGGCCTGGGCATGGGCCAGGAATATCTCGCCATCGGCGGTCGTAGACAGCGATCGCGTGGTGCGGTGGACAAGCCGGACACCAAGTTCGGCCTCCAGCGCCGCCAATCGGCGGGATGCCGCCATCGCGTTCATGCCCAGTCGGCGCGCCGCTCCTGCGAGGCTGCCGGCACGAACGGCTTCTACGAAAATCGCAAGATCGGACAGTTCCATTACATCGCATTTCGTTATTCTGACCTAACAATATTAGCGACTACACCGATCTTCGGTAGAATTCTACATCCACTACAGCTTAATGGTCCAATCGGCAGACGTTCGCTCGAGAGCTCACCGATGCGGGCGTTTCCGTGAGGAATTTTCATATGGAAAGCACCATAATAGACAAAACAGAGGTGAGCCCGACGCCTGCGCTCGGTAGGGGCCTCACATTCGCCATGGCTCTTGCCGCGGGCCTTGCCGTGGCCAACATCTACTACAACCAGCCGATGCTTGGCATCATGGAGAAGGATCTGCCGGGCGGGATCACCGGCCTGGTGCCGACGGCGACGCAGCTTGGATATGCGGTCGGTCTGTTCGCGCTCGTGCCGCTCGGTGATCTTATCGAGCGGCGGCGGCTGATCGTCATTCAGTTCCTGGTCCTGGCTGCGGCCCTCGTCGTCGCCGCCGTCGCGCCATCGGCGGGACTCCTGCTCGTCGCATCGCTCCTGCTCGGTGTCGCATCGACCGTCGCCCAGCAGATCGTTCCGTTCGCAGCGCACCTCGCGCCGCCCGAAAAGCGCGGAGCGACGGTCGGAACAGTTATGTCCGGCCTGCTGTGCGGTATCCTCCTTAGCCGAACCCTGTCCGGGTTTGTCGCGGCGCATGAAGGATGGCGGGCCATGTTCTGGCTCGGCGTTCCGCTCGCGCTCGGCGCCGGCGCCCTGATGGCTTTCACCCTCCCCAGGAGTCAGCCCGAAACCAGGGAGAGTTACGGAAGCCTGATGATCTCGCTGGTTCATCTCTGGCGTGAGTTCGGCGAATTGCGGCTTGCCGCGGTGACCCAGGCCCTTCTGTTCGGCGCGTTCACGGCGTTCTGGTCGATCCTGGCGCTCTATCTTCAGGAGCCGCTTTTTGGTCAGGGCGCCGAGGTTGCGGGGCTTTTCGGTATCGTCGGCGCCGTCGGCATTCTCGCCGCGCCGATTGCCGGGCGCTTCGCCGACAAACGCGGCCCGCACAAGGTCATTGTCGCCGGAACGATCCTGACGGTCATTTCCTGGGCGATCTTCGGCCTGTGGGCCTCGATCATCGGCCTTATTGTCGGGTGCATCCTGCTCGACTTCGCAGTCCAGAGCGTCCTCGTGTCGAACCAGCACATTGTCTATGCGCTTCGTCCCGAAGCCAGGGCACGGCTCAACACGATCTTCATGGGATCGATGTTCCTCGGCGGCGCAGGCGGTGCGGCGGCGGCGACCGCTGCATGGGGTGCCGGCGGCTGGACGGCCGTCTCCCTGCTCGGGATCGGCTTCGCAGTAGTTGCCACGGCGCTTCAACTCGCCAGCGCCCGCAAGGGTCGGTGAAGTGGTCGCGGGGGCGGGCAGCCAATTAGCCGTCCGTCCCCGACATTCCATCCTAGGGTCCAAGAAATCAGCGTAATCGACAAGAAGCCAGGGGCTCAACAGACGTAACTCCGGGCTCTGTCGAGGAGACCGTGCCGATGCCAGCCAATTCGCTTCTGACCCCATCAGACTGTGTCATCATCCTGGTCGATGAACAGGCCGGACTCGCCTTCGCCGCAGGCTCGGCCGATCGCCAGACGCTTCGTGGCAACGCCGTCGCACTCGCCCGAACCGCGCTGGCCTTCGACATTCCGATTGTCGTCAGCACGTCCGCGTCCAAGGTTTACAGCGGCCCTCTCATGCCCCCGCTGCGCGCCGTGCTTTCCGATGTCGTGCCGATCGAACGCAGGAACATGAACCTGTGGGAGGATGAGGCCGCCCGGGACGCCATCATTTCCACAGGGCGCCGGACGCTTGTCATTGCCGGACTGCTCACGGAAGCCTGTGTAAGCTTCCCCGTTCTCTCGGCTCTGACCGAAGGATATGACGTGCATGTCGTCGCCGATGCATGTGGCGGACTGACGCCAGCGAGCCATGATGCAGCGCTCCGGCGCATGGAAATGGCCGGTGCCGTGATGACATCCTGGCTGCAGTTCCTTCTTGAACTGCAGCGCGACTGGACGCGTCACGATACCTATGAAGCGGCGCGCGCGATCGTGGTCGATCATGGGGGCGGCTATGGCATCGGCCTCGACTATGCCCGCGACATGATCCACCCCGCCTGAGGACGATTTCATGCCCTTCGCCTTCGATGCAAATGATTGGCACGTCGTGCCCGAACGTAGCTTCGACCAACTCAAGGTCGGTGAAATCTTCCGGGCGCCGAGCAGGACCCTGACCGACGCGCATGCGTCAGCGTTCCAGACGGTTTCGTGCGACAATCACCCGATCCACTATGATGCCCAATATGCGAGGCGTTTCGGCCATTCGGCCCCGGTCGTCCATGGGCTGCAGGTTCTTGCCTTCACTGCGCCGGGCGCAACCCTGCTACCGCATAATTTCGGGTCTATCTTCATCGCCTTCACAGGCCTCTCCGCGAAATTCTTGAAGGAGGTCCATGCCGGCGATACGCTCTATCCCGCGCTGGAAATTGCTGCCCTAAGGCCGCTGGGCGGCAAAGGCGAGGTCACCACCAATGTGACCGTCCACAACCAGAACGGAGAACTCGTCCTGTCGGGCCAGCACCGCTATCTCCTGCGCACGGCCTGAGCATTTTCGATCTCTGGATGGCACCTGACGGTCAAATGCCCACGCTTCCCACTACGACATGGGGCGATAGCACCCCTTGAATGGAGCCAGGCAATGGATATGGGAATAGCAGGCCGCTGGGCACTCGTATGCGCCTCCAGCAAGGGGCTCGGTAAAGGCTGCGCGGCGGCGCTGGCGCGCGAAGGCGTCAATCTCGTCCTGAACGCGCGTGGAGGCGATGCCCTTGCTGCCACAGCGGAAGATCTGCAGCGGGCATACCCGTCGGTTGAAGTGTGCGCCGTGGCGGGAGACGTTACGCTGTCGCAGACGCGCGAAGCCTTGCTGTCAGCCTGTCCGCAGATCGATATTCTCGTCAACAATGCCGGCGGGCCGCCCCCGGGCGATTTCAGGGATTGGGAGCCGGCTGATTGGTATGCCGCGCTCGACGCCAACATGCTGACGCCGATTGCACTGATCCGCGCGGTCGCCGACGCAATGGCCGAGCGCGGTTTTGGTCGGATCGTCAACATCACTTCAGGCGCGGTGAAGGCGCCAATTGATGTTCTGGGACTGTCGAATGGCGCCCGCAGCGGCCTCACCGGCTTTGTTGCAGGCTTGGCGCGGCAGCAGAGGCTGGCTGCGCGAAACGTCACGATCAACAATCTGCTTCCGGGAGCGTTCGATACAGACAGGCTGCATAAGACGATCGAAGCCTCGGCAACCGCGTCGTCGACATCGCCAGCTGTGATTGCCGATCGGCGGCGTGGGGCTATACCTGCGGGTCGCTTCGGCACAATCGAAGAGTTTGGCGCCTTCTGCGCCTTTCTTTGCAGCGACCATGCAGGCTATCTGACCGGGCAGAATCTGCTGCTGGATGGTGGAAGCTATCCCGGCACATTCTGAATGTCGAAGGGGAAGGGGCGGTTTGATCCCCTTGCACCTGGAAGGCCGCTCGCTTTGAATTCTGGACAAACGATTGCTTGGGTCACCTCACTTCGTAGAGTTCGAGGGGCAGACCGTCTGGATCGGCGAAGAAGGTGAACAGCTTGCCGGTTTGCTCGTCGCGGCGAATCGGCTCGGCACTCACGCCATATTGTTTCAGTCTGTCCAATTCCGCTGCGAGGTCGGTTACGGCGAAGGCGAGATGGCGCAAACCGCAGGCTTCCGGTTGGGACACCCGCGGCGGTGGTGACGGGAAAGAGAAGAGTTCGATCTGCGCATTTCCAGCGTCGAGGTCGCATTTCCAGGAATTGCGTTCTTCGCGATAGGTTTCGCGCAAGATCTTGAGGCCGAGAATTTCGGCGTAGAAGTGCTTTGACCGCGCATAGTCCGAGCAGATGAGCGCAATATGGTGAATACAATGCATCAGGCTTCACCTTTTGCTCAAACTCGCAAGGGCGGGTGGTCACGTCGGCTAGCTATGGCGCTTGCCCCGATGCCGATGTCCCGGCCCGCCAGCGTCAATCCTGGGGCTGAAATGGCTGGAGCCAACCAGAATTTCGTCACATCACCCGTCCGCGGCATCGGCCGGAGCACCCGGAACCATGGACAGCCTGGCTGAACGGTTCCGGGTGAATGCTCCTCATCAGAGGTTCGACGAGATTGATCGCGCCTTGGGTTCAGGCGTCCAGGCCGCCCAGGCAGAGATACTTGATCTCCAGATAGTCCTCGATGCCATATTTCGAGCCTTCCCGGCCAAGACCGGATGCTTTCACGCCGCCGAACGGTGCGACCTCGGTGGAGATCAGCCCTTCGTTGATGCCGACGATGCCATATTCCAGGCCTTCGGCGACCCGCATGATGCGGCCGACGTCCCGACTGTAGAAATAGGAGGCGAGACCGAACTCGGTGTCATTCGCCATTTCGATCGCTTCGGCTTCGGTGTTGAAGCGAAACAGGGGAGCAACGGGTGCAAATGTCTCCTCGCGAAAGATCTTCGCGTCGCGCGGCACGTCCGCAAGGACCGTCGGCGCGAAGAAATTACCGCCCAGCGGATGGCGCGAACCGCCGGTAACCACGCTCGCCCCGTGAGCCACCGCGTCGGCGACATGATCCTCGGCCTTTTCGACCGCGGCTTCATCGATCAGCGGACCGATCACGACCCCGTCCTCGAAGCCATCGCCCACCTTCATCGCCTCGACCGCGGCTTTGAGCTTCGCGGCGAACGCATCATAGACGCCGTCCTGCACGAGGAGCCGGTTGGCGCAAACGCAGGTTTGACCCGCATTGCGATATTTGGAGGCAAGTGCGCCTTGCACGGCTGCATCGAGATCGGCGTCGTCGAACACGATGAAGGGCGCATTGCCACCCAGTTCCATGCTCGTCTTCTTGATCGTCGGCGCACACTGCGCCAGCAGGGTCGCACCGACTTCGGTCGACCCGGTAAAGCTGAGCTTGCGCACATCCGGGCTGGAGGTCAGTTCGCCGCCGATCGCGCTGCCCGGCCCGGTGATGACATTGCACACGCCCGCCGGCAGACCAGCACGCTCCGCCAGAACGCCGATGGCGATGGCCGAAAAGGGAGTCTGGCTTGCCGGGCGAAGGATCCCTGTGCAACCGGCGCCCCAGCCGGGCCCCGCCTTGCGGGTGATCATCGCCGCCGGAAAATTCCACGGCGTGATTGCGGCAAAGACGCCGATCGGTTCCTTCTGGACGATGATCCGGCGTCCCGGGAGATGCTCGGGAATGGTGTCGCCATAGACGCGCTTGCCCTCTTCGGCGAACCATTCGATGAAGCTTGCCGCATAGGCGATTTCGCTGCGGCTTTCCGCAATGGGCTTGCCTTGCTCGGCGGTCATGATCCGGGCGAGATCCTCTTGATTCTCCATCATCAGATCGAACAGCAGGCGCAGCTTGACCGCACGCTGCTTCGCCGTCAGCGCACGCCAGCCAGGCTGCGCCTTCTTCGCCGCCGCGATCGCTCGCTTTGTCTCTTCGGCGCCGAGCGAAGGCACATGCCCGAGGATCGCGCCTGTCGATGGGTTCGTGACGGCGATGCTTGGTCCATCGCCGATCCCGATCCATTCGCCATCGATATAATTGGCTTCGCGGAACAGCGAGGGATCCTTGAGTGTCGAAATGAAAGCCTGGTCGGCCATGACTTTGTCCTTTCTTTAGAATTCGATGACCTGGCGTACCGCGCTGCCGTCATGGAGGCGGTCGAAGGCTTCGTTGATGTCCTCGAGCTTGAGCCTCGCGCTCAGCAACTTGTTCACCGGCAGGCGGCCATCGCGGTAGAGTTCGATGAAGCGCGGGATGTCGCGCACCGGCACGCAGGTGCCGATATAGCTGCCCTTGAGCGAGCGCTCTTCGCCGACCAGCTGGACGACATTGACGGGGAGCGTTGCATCGGGCGGCGGCAGGCCGGCGGTCACTGTCGTGCCGCCGCGGCGGGTCATCTGAACGGCATTGTCGAGCGCGCGGATCGCGCCGGCAAATTCGAACACATAGTCCGCACCGCCATTGGTGAGCGCGCGCACCTGCTCTACCGCATCGGGATCGCGGGCGTTGACGACATGAGTGGCGCCGACTTCTTTGGCGAGCGCGAGCTTTTCAGGGCTGAGATCGACGGCGATGATCCGGCTCGCGCCCGCGGCATGCGCGCCCATCACTGCGGCAAGTCCCACGCCCCCTAAGCCGATGACCGCGGCCGTCGCGCCGGCATGCAGGCGCGCGGTATTCACCACCGCGCCGACACCGGTCAGCACCGCGCAACCGAACAGCGCGGCTTCGACGAACGGTAGTTCCTTGTCGATCTTGACCAGCGAATTGCGCGAGACGACCGCGTGATCGGCAAAGGCCGACACGCCGAGATGGTGATGGACGTCACCGTCATGGTCGTGGAGACGGATGCTTCCACCCATGAGCGTTCCCGCACCATTGGCGGCCGCACCCGGTTCGCACAGGGCAGGGCGCCCTTCCGCGCAGGGGACACAGTGGCCGCAGCTCGGCATGAAGACCATGACGACATGGTCGCCGATCTCCAGATCCGACACGCCGTCACCCAACTGCTCGACGACGCCGGCCGCCTCATGCCCCAGCGCCATCGGCATCGGCCGGGGGCGGTTGCCGTTGATCACCGACAGGTCCGAATGACAAAGCCCCGCCGAACCGATGCGGACGAGAACCTCACCTGGGCCGGGGGGCGCCAGCTTGAGCGTCTCGATCGTGATCGGCTTGCTCTCGGCATAGGGGCCGGGAAGGTTCATATGCCGCAGCACGGCCGCTTTTATCTGCATCGTCGGATTCCTTTCGGACTTTGGGCAATCGTTCTTGCCGGTCGATATGCGGCCATGCGCGTCTCGCCGGGTAGGCATCGCGTGCGCCCAAGTCTTTGGAAGCCAATTCGCAAACGAAATCGTGCGGGACCGCCTATCTGGCGCTCAATATTCGATTCCATCGCCACCTCGACGAGCGCTGACATGATAAAACTGCCCGATATCCCGCCAGCCCACAGGCGGCTGGCACTCGACCGGTTGCGCACGCTGAATGCAGCCGTCGCGCCGCTTTGCGCCGCCCGCTCAGCCATGTCGGCCTCGCTCGCCTACAGCATCGCGCTGCTTCTGGGATTGCAGCAGCCGTTATGGGCGCCCGTCTCGGCGCTGATCACGGCGCGCGACAGCTGGGGCGACACCTTCGCCGAATGCAGGAGCCGGATTTTCGGAACGGTGGTTGGCACGGTGCTCGCGATTCTGGGCAGTATCGTCCTCAGTCCTTTCTCGCTTTCGCCGGTGGCGGACCTCGCCATCGTCACCGGCGTGACCGCCGCCATCGTCTCGTTCAGGCCGGAATGGCGCGTGGGCCTATGGACCGCCTCGATCACGCTGTTGAGCCAGACGCCCGACACCGGCATCTGGGGAACGGGCTTTGCCCGCTTTTGCGAGGTCGCGCTGGGCGCGATCGTCGCTACGCTCGTGTCGGCTGCGGAGTTCCAGCTGCTGCGCCGCTGGATGACGATCCGCCGTTAGGAGGGCTGGCCATCTGTGCCTTTGCTTCTCAAATCTTGATAACCTGCAGCCAATACTCACGGCTTCGCCAAGTCCATAGGTTTCCTGTCGGCGCCGATCTTCCGGCGTAGAACCGACAGGAGAAATTCCGATGAGCGAGCAATCCGAGCGCAAGAAGCTCGTGGAGGCGGCGCCGCACGCATCCTTCGACCTCAATGCGATCGTCAAGACCTTCCCCGAAACCTCCGACACGCTGCTGGTCGACCAGCGCCTGACCGACGAGGACGAGGCCAGTGCGCGCGTGTTCCGCGTCTACAAGCCGACCCCGGCGCACTATCACGCGACGTGCGATGAATATCTGATCGTGCTCTCGGGCCGCGCGACCTTCTTCATGGGCGATCGCGAGCCGTTCGAGGTCGGCCCGGGCGAGATGCTCTTCTTCAAGAAGTTCACCGTCCACGGCATGCCCGAAATTCTCGAGCATCCCCTGTTCATGGTTTCGGTCGATACGCCGCGCCGCGACCCGAGCGACATCATCTTCGTCAATCCCGAGGACGGTACGCCCGAAAGCTTCGTGCAGGCCCGCAAATGAGCGCCGCCCTCGAAACGCTGGCGCTCTTCGAGAAAGAACGCCCGGGCAACCCGACCGTGATGCGCGATGGCCGCGTGATCGTTTCGATCTCCGCCATCATCCAGCCCGAATATGCCGTTCGCGCGATCGGCTCCGACGGCATCCATGCGCCATACCCCAGCGCCGAATGGGCCGGAAAGCCCGGCCCTGATGGCCGCGGCCTTGCCGGCGTCATCGGTATCCGCGCCGATGCCAATGATATCGTCTGGATCCTCGATCTCGGCGATGCGGGTCACCAGCCCAAGCTGGTCGCATGGAACGACAGGGGCAACAGGCACCACCGGACCATCGTGCTGCCTCAGAATGTGCTGCGGCCGAGCTCGTTTACCCAGGATTTCGTGATCGATGCCAGACGGCGCCGTATCTACATCGCCGACATGACGCTCAATGACCAGGGCGTCAGCGACTATCCCGCGATCATCGTGGTGGACATGGATAGCGGCATTGCCCGCCGCGTTCTGGAAAACCATCCTGCGCTACGCCCGAGCGGCGAGCCCGTGGCGATCGACGGAAAGCCGCTCGCCAGGCCTGTCGAGGGCGGGCGGCCCGCCGCATATAGCTATGGCTTCAATCCGATCGCGATCGATCCGCTCGGTCGCTGGGTCTATACCGGTGCCATGTCGGGCCGCGCGGTCCATCGGATCGATGCCGCCCTGCTTGCGCATGAGAGTGATGCGTCCGTCCTGTCGCAAGGCCTCCAATTCTGGTGCGAGAAGCCGCACTGCGATGGCTTTGACGTCGATGCGGCGGGCAATGTCTATGTCACCGACGTTGCGAATTACGCGATCGGCAAGGCTTCGCCCGAGGGCTATACGATCCTCGCCCAGGATCGGGACAGGCTGGCCTGGCCAGACGGCGTCGAACTCGATGCCGAAGGGCGCTGGCTCTACATCACCGCCAATCAGTTGCACCGTCTGCCGGTCCTGAACGGTGGCGCGGATGACAGCAAGCCGCCCTACCATGTGCTGCGCCTGCGGGTCGATGCACCCATGACGGTCCGCGAGGTCGGATGATGCGCAGCAGCGTCCTCTCTGAACGCTGTGCGAGAGAGTGCGTGCTGCTCTTTGCCCTGCAGGGCATTGCGGCAGCCGCGCTCGGGCTCGGCCGTCTCGCTGAAGGCGAGGCGGGCAGAGCACTGACAATCGCCGGCATAGCCGTCTTCACAATCGGGTTCGTCGCAGCCCGCAAGGCTCGTCCGCTATTTTTTGCTCCCGCCGGCGGCGAGTGAAATTCAAGGAACATGCGGATGTCCATCGAGGTCGCCGACGCTTCTGGCGCTTCTCCTGCAAGATCGGCGGAGCAGGCGGATTCTTTGTCAGTGGTGGGGCGGCCACACGCCAGTGTCTCCAGGCTCTTCGGGCCCGGCTTGATTGTCGCTGTCGGCTATATGGACCCTGGCAATTGGGCGACCGACATCGAGGCAGGCGCCCGCTTTGGCTATGGGCTGTTATTCGTCGTCGTGCTCGCCAGCCTCGCCGCCATGCTTTTGCAGACGCTGGCAATGCGTCTTGGTATCGTGTCGGGCCGGGATCTCGCGCAGCTGTCGCGCGAGCACTACCGGGGACGTGCCGGAACAGCGCTCGGGATTCTCGCTCTTGGCGCGATCGTCGCGACCAATGTCGCTGAGGTTCTCGGCGCGGCGCTGGCCTTCAAGCTCCTGTTCGGATTCCCGCTTGCGGTCGGCATCCTCGTCACCGGTCTCGACACCTTTCTCATCCTCAACCTCAAGGGGAGAGGGGTTCCGAGCATTTCAGCCATCATCATCGCTCTCGTCGCGACAATCGCGGCCTGTTTCGCGATCGAACTGCTCATGGTGAAACCCGATCCGGCTTCTATCGCCAAAGGGCTTTGGCCCTCTACCGATCTTCTGGCCGAGCCGGCAGCCGTCTACATCGGCATCGGCATTCTTGGCGCCACCGTGATGCCGCACAATCTCTACCTTCATTCAGCGCTGATGCCCGGAAAGGGGAAGGCGAGCGCCACCCGCATCAAGGCCGGAACCGCCGACACGGTCGTCTCGCTGAGCCTCGCGGCCTTCATCAACGCGTCCATCCTCATCGTCGCCGCCTCCATCTTCCATGGTACAGGTGCGATGGGGGCGAGCATCGAACAAGCCCACGAGCTCCTCGCGCCCCTCACCGGATCGGGTACTGCCAGCATCCTGTTTGCGGTAGCACTACTCGCAGCCGGGCACAGCTCGACCTTCACGGGCTCGATAGCCGGACAGGCCATCCTGTCTGGTTTCTTCGAGGAAAGGAGAGCTGTCTGGCAGCAGCGTTTCCTCACCCGTGGCCTTGCGATCCTGTGTGCTTTGGCTGGCGTCATTCTCCTTGGCGAAGGTTCCGCCGGAAACCTGCTGATCCTCTCGCAGGTGGTGCTTTCGATCCAGCTGCCGTTCGCCATCTATCCATTGATCCGCTTTGTCGGCTCGAAGCGCTACATGGGCGAACTCACGGCGTCGCGCCCGATAATCGCGGTCGCGTGGCTGGTCTTCGCCGTCATCTGCCTGGCCAATCTCCACCTTTTGACCTCATCCCTGCGGTGAACTGGCGCCGGCGGTTCCAACATTGAAAGAGCTATTATGTCGAGACGAACGGTCAATCGATTTGGCGAGCTCAAGGTGTTCGTGAAGGTGGCCGATTGCGGAACCTTCTCCGACGCAGCGAGAGAACTCGGGATGACGCCGTCTGCCGTCAGTCGCTCTATCGCCGGTCTTGAAACGCGGCTCGGGACGACATTGTTCGAGCGCACGACCCGACAGAACGAACTGACCTATGACGGAAGAACATTCTATCATCGGGTCGTGCGGATCCTGGCCGACATTGACGAAGTCGAACGGAATATCGCGCGCGGCGCGCTCGATCTTCAATCGAGTGACTGACCGCGGGGAACTAGCGCCTTGCCGGATGCCGATTGTTAGAAGGTGTTCGAATGGCACGGAAGCCCGCAACGGCGCCGGTTTACGAGGTCGCCGAGCCCCACATTGCGCGCGAGTTCTTGGCTGCTACTACTGCCAGAGTGGAAGCTAGCGTTTCGTTCCGTTCGCGAAACTGAGGCGCCCTGGTCGTACTGACCAACCATTGACGTGCCGGCCGCTTGTGAAATTCGTTCCCAGAAGCTGGGAGCAGCGAGTGAATTATCCCGCAGGCGGCTTGCCTCTATCTCCGACCCACGAGTTCACTGCTTCAACATGAAGCCCGCAGGAGTTAGATCATGCGCATTCGTGATTTTGGCGCGCTGCTTGCGCTCGGCCTGAGCGCCGCATCCGTACCGATCCAGGCGCAGGAGGTTCCACCTTCTGCCTATGGCCCGAACGATGAAATCGGCGCCGCCAATCTGGTGACGCCCGAATCCGTCCTTAAGGCTGTGAAACTGGTGAAGACCGGCAAGACCTATCCGCTGGCCGTTCCCATCGACAAGAATCTCCCCGCCTTTCGTCATCGCAGTTTCCAGCTCACCAATGTCCAGCCGGGCGAGGCGGGCGGCGCCACGATGGGGCCCAACAAATTCACCTTCAACGACGAACTCGTCGTGGGCTGGACCGGCGTCGGTACCCAACTCAACGGCATCGGCCATATCGGCATCGACCATGTCTATTATAACGGCAACAAGGCGCCCGACTTCGTAACGGTCGAGGGTGTCACCAAGCTTGGCATCGAGAAGGTGCCGCCGATCGTTGCCCGCGGCGTCGTGCTCGACATGACCGCACTATACGGTGGCCCGGTCATCCCCGAGAAGACCGAGTTCAGCGTCGCCGACATCGAGAAGGTACTCAAGATGCAGGGCATCACCATTCAAAAGGGTGATGTCGTGCTCTTCAACACCGGCTGGCTCGAGCTCATCGGCAAGGACAATGACAAGTTCCTCGGCGTCGAGCCCGGCATCGGCATGGAAGCGGCAGAGTGGCTCGCCGACAAGGGCATCATCGCGTTCGGCGGCGATACCTGGGCATCCGAAATCTATCCCTCGAAGGACGGCCGTGATTTCCCGGTCAACCAGTTCATGCTCGCGAAGAAGGGCATCTACAATCTCGAGCTGATCGACAGCCGTGCACTTGTCCGGGACAAGGCATGGGAATTCCTCTTCGTCCTTGGTCAGCCGCTCTACAAGGGCTCGACCCAGGTCAACGTCAATCCGGTCGCGATCCGCTGACCGGCAGGGGGCCGGGCGCTCTCCCCCACCCCAGGGCCCGGCCGCCCAATTTTTTGAACAAGGATCGATCATGCGTATCAACCTGCCCTCCCGCCAGGGCTTTGGCGGCGCGCCGCTTGGCAACATGTTTCGCAACATTCCCGAGGACGAAGCACTGGGCTCGGTCCACGATGCCTGGGATGCCGGCATCCGTTATTACGATACCGCAGCACTCTATGGTGCGGGCCTGTCGGAACTGCGTCTCGGCAAGGCGCTCGCCGGCTATCGGCGCGACGACTATGTACTAAGCGCCAAGGTCGGCCGCATCATCCTCGACGAGATCGAGACGAGCGACAGGGATCTCGGCGAGAAGGGCGGCCTCTTCGAGCACGGGCTGCCCAACCGGATCGTCTATGACTATTCGGCCGATGGCGCGAAGCGCGCGATCGAGCAGAGCCTCGAACGCCTCGGCACCGACCGCCTCGACTATGTCTGGATCCATGATCCTGCCAGGGATTTCCATGGCGATAGCTGGCGCGAAGTTCTCGATACCGCACTATCGGGTGCCGCGGCCGCGCTGATCGAGATGCGCGAGCAAGGTGTCATCAAGGGATGGGGGCTTGGCGTCAACCGGGTCGAGCCTTGCGAGATCGCGATCGAACGCAGCGATCCCGACGGTTTCCTCATTGCCGGCCGCTACACGCTGCTCGATCATCGGGGTGCGCTTGCCCAGCTTATGCCGGAGGCCCAACAACGCGGTCTCGGGATCGTGGTCGGCGGTCCCTATAATTCGGGCATTCTGGCTGGCGGGAATCACTATGAATATCAGGTCGCCTCGCCGGAAATCCGTGCCCGCGTCGATGGCCTGCGAGAGATCGCAAAGCGCCACGATGTCGATCTACGCGCAGCCGCGCTCCAGTTCAGCCTGGCCCATCCAGCGGTTGCCGCCATCATCCCCGGTGCGAGCCGTCCGGGACGCAGCGCCGAGAATCTGAGACTGGCCGAAGCGCCGATCCCGGACGTCTTCTGGCAGGACCTGCGCGACAAGGCATTTGTCTCAAGCGACGCCCCACTTCCAATAGAAGCAAGGACAGCAGCATGACCGAGGTTTCAACGAGCATTGAAATCGGCGCATCCGCAGACAAGGTCTGGGCCATCATCGGCGGCTTCGACAATCTGCCGCAGTGGCTGAACCTGATCCGCACGAGCAAACTCGAGGACGGCGGGCGCGTTCGCCGTCTCGAAGCGGTCGGCGGCGCGCTGATCGTCGAGCGCCTGCTGAGCTTCGACGAAGCCGAACGCAGGTTCAGCTACAGCCACCTCGAAGCGCCCGATCCCGTGACCGACTATGTTTCCGAAATGCGCGTGTCGGTACTGGATGAGCACCGCTGCGAGGTCTTCTGGGCGTCGCGCTTCACCCCGGTTTCCGTAAGCGAGGCCGACGCGATCGCGCATTTCGAGGGCATCTACAGCGTTGGTCTCCACGCCCTGAAGGCGCTGGTCGAAGGTTGAGCCGCTTCAGTCGCCGCGCATGAAGGCCTGGAGGCGCGGCACCATGAAATCGAGGAAGAGGCGAATACGCTGTGGCATCCGCTGACCGCCAAGGTAAAGCGCGTGAACCTCTTCCTCGTCGCCATGTCCTGCATCCCCAAGGACTTCAACCAGCCGTCCCTCGGCGATATCCTCGCGAACGTGAAAATCCCCAAGGCGCGCCAGCCCCATGCCGGCCAGCGCCAGCCTCCGGACGGTTTCGCCATTATTGGCGAGAAGATTGCCACCGACCATGCGGTCGACGATCCGCCCGGCTTCCCGGAGCGGCCACACGGGGGCGGCCCGCCTGAAATTGAATCCCAGGCAATTATGGTGGTCGAGGTCCTCAATCGCGACCGGAACACCATGCGCTTCGAGATAGGCAGGCGAGGCGACGATCCTCCGGCTTGCGACGCCGATCTTGCGGGCGAGCAGGTTGCTGTCGGTGAGCGCTCCCACCCGGAACGCGATGTCGGTCCGGTCGAGATAGAGGTCGACGATCTCGTCGGACAGTGACAGATCGACGACGACGTTCGGATAGGTCCGCCAGAAGTCGGGCAGATGGGGCTCGATCCCCAGCACGCCGAATGCCACGGATGCGTTGACGCGCACCGTTCCTCCCGCTCCGCCCGCACCCCGGCTAATTTCGCGCTCGATATCGTCGAGATCGGCAAGAAGGGCGCCGCTGCGTTCATAGAAGAGCCGCCCTTCGTCGGTCAGCGACAGCCGCCGGGTCGATCGTTCGACCAGCCGCACGCCCAGCCGATCCTCCATGCGGCCGATGAGCTTGCTCACCGTCGATGGCGTCATCAAGAGCTGCCTTGCCGCTTCGGAAAAGCTGCCGGCCTCTACGACCCTGACGAACACCTGCATTTCGCCAGCGCGATTGTCCATGAAGTTCCTATCTGTGAATCAGCTGATCTGTGAATTTGCCTCCAAGATTATGTGGAGCGCGAGCCAATTATCAAGGCGTGTCCGAACGGTCATCTAGCAATCCAGAGCGGCATCGACGCCGCGGCACAGGAATAGATGATGACTGGTTCCGCCTCCTCCTCGCTCGACAGGGTACGTATCCCCGGCCAGATCACGCTGGGGATCGAGTTGCCGCTGGACAATGACTGGTCGCCTGCGGGCGAAGCCCGTCGGATCGCCGATGGCCGCCCGGGCGGCGTGCCGGACCTGACGCGCCATGTCGAGCTCGTGCGCAAGGTTGACGCGCAGGGATTTGCGGCCGTTTGGATGCGTGACGTTCCCGTTTTCGACAGCGTCCGGATGGGCGACGCCGGCTCGGTCTATGACGTGTTCGCGCATCTGGGCTTTCTGGCCGGGATCACGAAGAATGTCGCGCTCGGTACCGCCGCCGTCGTGCTGCCCATCCGTCACCCGATGATGATCGCCAAGGCAGCAGCCAGCGTCGACGTGCTGTCGGGCGGGCGCTTGATCCTGGGCGTGGCCTCGGGTGACCGGCCGGTCGAGTATCCGCTGCTGGGCCTCGATTTCGAGTCCCGGGGCGAGCGCTTTCGTGAAGCCATTGCCTATATGCGCACTGCCTGGACGCCCGGCGGCCTGCCCGTGGGCCCGGACATGCGCGATCCCGCCCTCGACCTGCTGCCAAGGCCGGTCCGGTCCACCATTCCCATGGTGGTGGCGGGCCAGGCCCAGCAAAGCGACGACTGGATCTCGGCGAACATGGACGGCCGCTTCGTCTATCCGGGCTCGCTCGATCGCCTTGCCCAGCAGGCCTCGGCCTGGAAGGCGGCGAAGGGGAGGGGCGGTGCCTTCATCACCGCTTTCCATCTCGATCTTGCCGATGATCCGAAGACGCCGCTGCAGCCGTTCCGCTTCGGCGGACGCGTCGGTCGCAATGCCCTTATCGACCATCTGGAGCAGCTCCAGCAATTCGGCGTGGATCACCTCGCCGTCCTGCTGCGCCGTTCCGGGCGGCCGGTCGACGACGTTCTCGACGAGCTGGCAGGCGAGGTCCTCCCTCGGATCAATGTCCGTCCCATCCGCGCTGCCGCCTGAGCAGCATCCCCTCTCGTAGAAGGAGTAGAATCCATGTTTAATGTAAAGGCCCATGGCGCCTCGATACCGGCACTCGGTTTTGGTGTGTTCCGCATGTCCGACGAGGAAGTCGAGCGCATCGTCCCCGAGGCGCTTTCGGTCGGCTTCCGCCATTTCGACACCGCGCAGATCTATGCGAATGAAACCGCCCTCGGGCGCGCGCTCGCCAAGGCCGGCGTAAAGCGCGACGAGCTTTTCCTCACGACCAAGGTCTGGGTCGACAATTATGCGCCGGACAAGTTCGCCGCTTCGGTCGACGAAAGCCTCGAGAAGTTGCAGGTCGATCAGGTCGATCTGCTGCTGATCCACTGGCCCGGCGACAAGGTGCCCGTAGCAGCGCAGATCGAGATGCTGAACGCCGTCAAGGAGGCCGGCAAGACCCGTCATATCGGCGTCAGCAACCAGAATATCGCGCAGATGGATGAATCCGCGCGCCTGAGCAAGGCGCCGGTCGTGACCAACCAGGTCGAGATCCATCCCTATATCGACCAGTCCGCACTCCATGCAGCTGCCCGCAAGGCCGGGATCGCGCTCACCGCCTATTACGGCATGGCCGACGGCAAGGTCATCACCGACCCCGCGATCCAGGCGATCGCCGCCAAATATGGCAAGACGCCCGCTCAGGTCGTGCTGCGCTGGCTTGTCCAGCAGGATGGCGTGATCGCGCTTTCCAAGACCGCCAATGTCGCGCGCGTGGCGGAGAATTTCGCGATCTTCGATTTCACGCTCGAAGCAGCCGACATGGCCGCGCTCCATGCCTTTGCACGGCCCGATGGCCGGATCGTCAGCCCGGAAGGCCTCGCGCCGGTCTGGGATCGCTGAAGCAATTCTTGAAGGAAAGACATTCATAATGAGCAGATTATTCGAACGCTTTGCGATGGGCGGGCACGAACTCGCCAATCGTATCGCCATGGCCCCGCTGACGCGCTCGCGAGCCCGGCCTGGCAATATCCCGTCCGATCTCGCGCCGCTCTACTATAGCCAGCGCGCCGAGACCGGCCTGATCGTGACCGAAGGCACTGCCATCTCGCCGAGCGCAATCGGCTATCTCGACGTGCCGGGCCTCTGGACCGCCGAGCAGGTCGAGGCATGGAAGCCGGTCACAAAGGCAGTGCATGATCGCGGCGGCGTCATCTTCACCCAGCTCTGGCACGTCGGCCGGGTGAGCCATGTCTCGACCCAGCCCGGTCGCGCTGCGCCGGTGAGCTCGACCGCGCGCATCGCGGCGGACTCGCAGGCGTTCGGCCTTCGCGACGACGGCACGGCGGCGCTGGTCGATGTGTCCAAGCCCCGTGCGCTCACCACCGAGGAGGTCCGCGGCGTAACCGAAGACTTCGTTCGGGCCGCGCGCAACGCGATCGAGGCCGGTTTCGACGGCATCGAACTGCATGGCGCCAATGGCTATCTGATCGAGCAGTTCCTCAATCCGAACGTCAACGATCGCACCGATGCCTATCGCGGCGACACGCTCGAAGGCCGCAGCCGCTTCCTTCTCGAGACGCTCGATGCGGTCATTGCCGCGATCGGCGCCGAGCGTACGGCGGTTCGCCTGTCGCCCTATGGCCAGCTTTTCGACAACCCCGCTTATCCCGAGATCGAGGAAACCTACCTCTATCTCGCCGACGAATTCTCGCGTCGCGGCATCGCCTATGTCCATCTGATGGACCAGTCGACGCGTGGAAGCTCGGGGACCCCGGCCGACTTCCTCGCGAAGTTTCGTACGCACTTCAAGGGCCCCCTGATCCTTGCAGGCGGCATGACGCGCGAGCGCGCCGAGGCGATGATCGACGCCGGGACCATCGATATCGCGGCGTTCGGCGAGCCGTTCATCGCCAATCCCGATCTGGTGGCGAGGCTGCGCAATCGCTGGCCGATCGAGCGGTCCGACCACGCGATCCATTATGGCGGCGGTGCCCGCGGCTACACCGACTTTCCCGAATATTCTGCTGCAGGAGTGAGCGCATGAAGATCTTCGTAACCGGTGCGAGCGGCTATATCGGCGGCTCGGTCGCCGCGCTGCTCGCCAGCAAGGGGCATGAAGTCCGCGGCCTCGTTCGCACCGCGTCGAAAACGGATGGCGTTCGGGCCAAGGGCATCGAGCCCGTGATCGGGACGCTCGACGACGCCGAATTGCTGACCGCCGAAGCGGAGGCGGCCGATGCCGTCATCAACACCGCCGACAGCGATCATCAGGGCGCGGTCGAGGCGCTGCTTGCCGGCCTCGCCGGATCGGGCAAGCCCTTCATTCACACCAGCGGCACGAGCCTGGTCGGCGACGAAGCCATGGGCGAACCGTCGGACGCGATCTTCACCGAGGACACGCCGGTCAAGCCCGAGCCCGACAAGGAGCACCGCGTCGCGCTCAACAAGCTGATCATGGATGCGGCACCGGGCGTGCGGACCATCGTTCTTTGCAACAGCCTGATCTATGGCCACACCCTTGGCGCCCCGGCGCAGAGCGTTCAGATTCCGCCGCTGGTCGCACAGGCGAAGGAAAGCGGGATCGCCCGCTATATCGGCCGCGGCCTCAACATCTGGTCGAACGTCCATATCGCCGACATGGCCGATCTCTATCTGCTTGCCCTCGACAAGGCGCCCGCAGGCAGCTTCTATTATGTCGAAAATGGCGAAGCCGCGTTTGGTGATCTCGTCCGCGCAATCGCCAAGGCGCTCGGCCTCGGCGACGCGCAGAGTTGGCCCGCGGAAGACGCGGTGGCCAAATGGGGCAGGGAACTCGCCGTCTTCGCGCTCGGCTCAAACAGCCGGGTTCGCGCGGACAAGGCGCGTTCCGAGCTGGGATGGGCGCCCCAGCGCACCAGCGTCATCGACTGGGTCGAGAACGAGCTGGAGAAATAGCGGCCTCAACGGACGCGGCAACCTGAGGACGCCGCGTCCTTTCACCCCACGAGGGGCATGGGCGGCTCAGCCAACCTGCGCCACGGGCGGCTTTCTGAAGAGCAGATAGTCGCCCGTTTGCGAACCCTGCCGCAGAAGCGCTTTCCCGAGTTCGACCTGCGATGGTTCCCACTGCTCAAGCGCTGTGTCGATGTCCGCGCTGGACGCGAGCGCATCTGCGAGCGCCAGCGCGTTTGCGGCCGCCTTGGAGGAGCTGGCGGCGGTGTGCGGCCGGGGGATGGCCGCCGCATCGCCAAGCATGATGACGCGGCCATCGACCATATGGTCTGAAGCCAGATCCCGGATGATCTGCACAAAGGGTTCCTGCGTAGCCTTGACCGCCTCGCGGAACGGGCCGGGAAGCAAAGCATCCGCCTCGGCGTGCAGGATCGGAAGCCACCGGTCTGCCAGCATGCCTTCGGGAACTGCGGACGTCCGCTTCTGGCCGTCGCGGTCGATCAGGATGTCGTTCAGCAGCGTCTCTTCGGCGACGCGATACCATACCCAGTTGTAGAGCCGGTGCCCTGCACGCATGTCATTGGCGATACCGGGAACAAGATAGCCGAGGATGTGCGATCCGCGGTTATTGGCGAAGCCAAAATCGCCATGCAGCATCTCGCGAGACAGTGCAGGCATCGCGTCTTCCGGTATCAGGCCGCGCCAGGCGAGATAGCCGGCATATAGGGGGTTGGCCTGCGGCCAGACCAGGCCGCGAACCGTGGAGTTGCTCCCATCGGCCCCGATCAAGAGATCGCCGGTCGCCGTCGTTCCGTCGGCAAAGAGCGCTGAAACGGTCTTTGTCGCCCGATCCTGTCTAAGCTCAACCAACACCTTCCCCTGATGATATCGTTCTTCAGGGAAGGCGGATCGAAGGGTCGAATATATGAGCGACCAGGACGTCTGCGTCTGGGGTGACAATTCCTTCGACTGGATCGATCCGTCAGGCCGGAACACTGTCCGGAAGCGCGAGCGAACGCCGAGGCCGGCCGCCATCTCCACGCCGGTGCGGCGGATGACCTCGACCACGTCGGGCTGGAGGACGATTCCGCCACCTCGGCTGTCGAGATCGTGGGGAGAGCGTTCGAAGACCTCGACATCCCAGCCAGTGCGGAGCAACAGGTTGGCCGTGAAGAGGCCGGCGAGCGATCCGCCGATGACCAGCGCCCTGGGTTTGGGCGAAGCTGAGTTCATGACGCAACTCCTTTCAATGTGTCCGTCTGAGCTGCCGCCGGCGCGCGCGCTGCTTCATCGATGATCGCACCGCGGATCGTGTCGACCGGCTGAGCGCCGCTCAACGTGGTTTCGCCGATCTGGATATGGGGTACGCTGCGAATGCCGCGATCCTGGCTGAACAGTTCGAGCGCCCGGATATCCATCGCGCCCTCATCGCCTTCGAGAAAGGCCAGAACCTCTTCACGGTTCAGGCCGACGCCGGCCGCGATATCGGCAAGGACATCGCTATCGCCAATGTCCTTGCCTTCCGCGAAATAGGCTCGAAGGACTGCGGCCGCATAATCGGACTGCTTGCCGGCTCGGTGAGCGAGCAGCGAGAGCCGATGCGCACGACGGGTGTTGGGCGTCCGCGTAATTGCCGCATAGGCGAAGGGGATGCTGTCGGCTGCGCCGGCAGCGACGGTTCCTGCGTCGAGCGCCAGCGATCGCTCCCAACTGCCGAACTTGCCTGATCGATACGTCTTTCGGTCCATGCCGCCTGCCGGCATGTCCGGGTTCAGTTCGAAGGGAAGCCAAAGGATCTCGGCATCAATGCCGGCGGGCAGCCCTTCGATCGCCCGGGCCAGCCGCTGCTCGCCGATATAGCACCAGGGGCAGATGAAATCCGAAGTGACGGTGATTTTGACAGGTAGATTCATGACCGATCTCCATAATTGAGGGTGAAGATGGGTCAGACGGAAAACTTTGATAATAGAATGAAGAATGGTATCTGCGTTGCGTAACGCGCAACGGTGAACGATGGACGTATTCGCTTCCCTGAAGGCATTTCTCTCCGTCGCGGATGAAGGCGGCTTTGCGCCGGCCGCGCGCAAGGCGGGCGTCGCGACATCCTCGCTCACGCGCCAGGTCGATGCACTTGAGGAACATCTTACCGCCGTTCTCTTCAATCGATCGACACGCAGCGTGACGCTGACGCCCGCGGGCGAGAATTATTATGTTCAGGCAGCCCGTATCGTGGCCGATCTTGAGGAGGCTAATCGCAGCGTCTCCGAGCGCGAGGGGACGCCGCGAGGCCTGCTCCGCGTAAGCCTGCCCGTTGCGTTCGCAAGACTGCATGTCGCGCCGGTCGTCCCGGCGTTCCTGCGGGCCTGTCCGGAGGTCGAGCTTGAGATGGTCATGACCGACGAGGTCGTTAACCTGGTCGAGGACCGCATCGATGTCGCGATACGCCTTGGAAGCCTCGAATCCTCAAGCCTGATCGCACGGCGGCTGGCGCCGCACCGGCGGATTCTGTGCGCAAGCCCCGCCTATCTTGAGGAACGCGGCGAGCCCCTTTGCCCCTCTGATCTGGCGGCGCACGATTGCCTCACTTTCTCCTATGCGAGCGGCGACCGTACCTGGCGCTTCTCGCGCGATGGCAAGGACGAACTCGTCCGGGTCCGCGGCAAGCTGCGTGCCAATCATTCGGAAACATTGCGCGAAGTGGCACTTGCTGGCCTGGGGCTTCTGCTGATGCCAAGCTGGCTTGTTGGACCAGATATCGCAGCCGGCACGCTTCGCCCGCTCCTGACGGGCTGGGAAGCGAATATCGGGAAGGCAGCCGTTTCGCCCGACGCCGGCATATATGCGGTCTATCAGTCCGACCGGCGCACATCGGCGAAGCTGCGCGCATTTATCGACTTCCTCGAGGCGAGCTTCGGCACTCCGCCTTATTGGGACCGGCGCGAGCCGAGCGAAGCGATCGTCTGAAGTTCGCGGGCGGCGCGCTCCCATTCGTCGGGCGTATCGAAGTCGACGCCCCCGGCGCGATCGAATGAGACAGGCCGCGCTCAGGCGCTTCATTGTTCACACGGCAGAAGCCCGGCCACTCCATCTTAGTCGGCCCCGTCACTACAAAACGAAGATCGAGGGAGAGCGCCATCAGCGTATGTGCGGCGTGCCGGCCGAGGGGTAATGATCCCAAGGGCGCCGAAAGCTTGTCCGCAACACCGAAGCGCGTTGAACGTCCCGCGGCAAGCAGGATGACCGCGGTCCTCATCCCATTATCTCGAAGAGGCCAGGCGTCGCGCGGCGAGCTCTTATCTTTGCGCCATATGCAACGGTGACCGCAGTTATTGCCGGATTATCACCGCGAGGGTGACAGGCCATATCCCCCTCCGATGCAGGAGCGCGACACGCGCCAGACTGGAGAAATGCGATGCAACCAGATCTTTTCACGCCGCTCAGGATTGGCGGCCTCGAACTTCCAAACCGGATCCTCATGGCTCCGCTGACCCGATCGCGGGCAGGCGAGGGCAATGTCCCCAATGATCTCAATGTCGAATATTACCGACAGCGCGCAGGCGCTGGCCTCATCATTACCGAGGCCACGCAAATATCGCAGCAGGGGCAGGGCTATGCCTGGACGCCTGGCATCCACAGCAGCGCCCAGATCAAGGGCTGGGCCAGGGTCGCCGAGGCAGTCCACGGCGCCGGCGGCCGCATCTTCATGCAGCTCTGGCATGTGGGCCGCGTTTCGCATCCCGTGTTTCAGCCGGGCGGCGCTCTTCCCGTCGCGCCGACGGCGATGCCCGTCCCCGGAAAGACCTTCATCATCGATGATGCTGGCAATGGCATCTGGAGCGACGTGCCGGTCCCGCAGGAGCTTGACGTCGACGGTATCAGAGCGATTGTGGCGGACTATGCACGGGCAGCAAGGAACGCGATCCTCGCGGGCATGGATGGCGTCGAGATTCACGCGGCCAACGGCTATCTCATCGACCAGTTCATCAACAGCAACAGCAACCACCGAAGCGACGCCTATGGCGGCGCGATCGAAAACCGTGCGCGCTTCCTGCTCGAGGTCGTCGATGCGGTGACTGCGGCGATCGGCAGCAGCCGCGTTGCCGTTCGGCTGACCCCGATGGGCCGGTTCATGGGCATGGGAGACGACACGCCCGAGGAGACCTTCGGCTACATCACGGCCGAACTCAACGAGCGCGATCTTGCCTATCTCCATGTCGTCGAACCTTCGACACTGGGTATCGAAACCGACAGCCAATATGATCCTCGCTGGGATGCGATCGTTCACCAGATGCGCCGCATCTACGATGGAACGCTGATCCTGGCCGGCGGCTATGATCGTGCGAGTGCCGACCGGGCCCTGTTGGACGATCGCGGCGATGCTGTCGCTTTCGGCAAGCTCTTCATCGCCAATCCCGATCTTCCGCGACGCTTCGCGCTCGGCGCACCGCTCAACGAGCCGCAGCGCGACAGCTTTTTCGGAGGCGACGCCCGGGGCTATAGCGACTATCCCGCGCTTGCCGCGGGCAGCGAACTGGCTGCGTAAGAACAGGGAAGGGCGCCTGCCTCTCGGCGGGCGTCCTTCCACGCCAATGTTCTTGCGATATCGCTCGGTCGCTACTGGAGCCGTGAACTCAGACGATTTCATTCCTGAGAAGGCCAATGCCCTCGATCTCGACTTCGCAGATGTCGCCGGGCTTCATCCAGAGGGGCGGCTTGCGGGCAAAGCCCACACCCGCCGGGGTTCCGGTCACGATCACGTCGCCTGGCGCAAGCGTGATTGCCTCGCTCAGCAGCGCAATGAGTTCGGCGATGTCGAAGATCATGTCGTCGGTCGAGGCATCCTGTACGACCACACCGTTCAGTCGTGTCTGGAGCCGCAGACCTTTCGCACCCGGCGCAAGCGCCGCCGCCGGGACGAAACAGGGGCCAAACGCGCCCGTCCCGTCGAAATTCTTGCCCATCGTCCATTGCGGCGTCCGGAACTGATAGTCGCGAACCGAGCCGTCGTTGAAAATCGAATAGCCCGCAACATGGAGCAGCGCTTCTTCGCGGGGGATCGTTCGGCCGCCCATGCCGATGACGGCGACGAGCTCACCCTCGAAGTCGAATTGTTCCGATTGGGGCGGACGGGCCATCGGAGCGCCATGTGCGAGCAGGCTCGACGCGAAACGCGCGAATATCGTGGGATAGGTCGGGACCTCAAAATTGCCTTCGGCGGCATGGTCCACATAGTTGAGGCCGACACAGATGATCTTCCCGGGGTTAGGCAAAACCGGCAATATCCGGACCACGTCGATGTCGATGGGCGTTGCCGCATGAAACGCGCTCCCGATCGCCATGAGGTCGGCTCCCTCGGCGATCAGGTCGGGGAGGTCGCCAGGAAATGGCCCGTCCTCGCTCCACAAGGCGCGATAGCCATCGCCGGTGTTGACCGCGAGCCCGCGTCCCCGCTGGTCCTCGAAACGAACGATCTGCATCTGAATTCTCCTGTCTGGCCTTCAGGCCCAATTGACCTTCTTCGAGGTTCGACCAGTCCCCGGATTCATGCTGTTGGTCGGGTCGAGCTCGCGATAGTGCCGCTCGAGCGAGGGCTTGGCGGCATAGAGATGTCCGACATTGTGCTCGGCTGGATATTCGGCGCCGCGCGCGTCGAGCAGCGCGAACATCGCATGCTCGAACGCCACCGGATCATGCCCCGCCTTCACCAGATAGTCGCGGTGGAAGACGTGGCAGAAGAAATGCCCGCAATAGCTCACGCCAACGATCTGATCCGACAGTTCGTCGGGGAGTTTCTCATCCCAGTCGTCGTCATTGCGGCGCAGCGCAACGTCGAGTGCGACAATGTCGGATATCTGGCTGCGGTGGAGCGCGCGATAGCGGATGGATGCACCGGCCACCGCGAAGCGATGGAGAAAGGCCTTGTCTCCCTCATCGCGGGTGCACTCGAAGAAGTCGCCGGTCGCGGTGGGGAAAATCTTCGACAAGAAATCGCGCGCTTCCCGCACCCCTGAGCCACCCATTTTGAGGATCAGGTGATGCTCGTAGCGTCGGCCATAGTCCCGCATGCGCTTAGGCAGGTGCCGCGGCAGGAGCGAGACAGCCGCCTGAATGACGCGATCGGACAGGTCGTGCGGTGCAAAGCGGAGCCTTGCGCAGAAGGCGTCGAACCGTGATTTCAGCGAAAAGAGCACAGGAAGCTGCTTTGCGCCAAGATGGCGGATCGCCAGAAACGTATCCTTGCCATAGCGCTCGGTCAGCCTGAAGGCTGAGCGGTGGATATATTCGCCCTGGATCGGCAGGGAGCTGAAATGGGTGAGGATGGTCCTCCGGATGGCGCTGAGTTCGACCGGATCATTCGATCCGATGTAGAAATCGGCGATCTCGCGCTCGCGAGGGAATGTATCCAGACGCACTGCAAAAACGATGACGCGTCCGCCGCTTCCTGCCGCCTCGAAAAGATGGCGCGCGTCATTGTTGAACCGGGCCGGCGTGTCCGCGTCGACCTGGCGGACATGGTCCTGGTAGCTCTGATCGGAACAGACACGCCCCGCATCGTCGACCACGTCGTCCTCGGTGAAATCTCCGGCATCGAGGCGCGCGAGCATCATCTCCGGCTCCACTCCAAGGCTGACGCCGAGATGATTGATCAATCGAACGGTGCCGTCCGCCATGATCCGCGCGTAGAGAGCCATCTGGGTGTAAGCGGGACCCCGGTGGATCAGCGCGCCGCCCGAGTTGTTGCAGATGCCGCCGAGCACCGAGGCGCCGATGCAGGACGAGCCGATCCGCGAGTGAGGTTCCCGGCCGACTTTCGTGACAATCTCCTCCAGTTCGAACAGACGTGACCCAGGCATGCACAGGACCTGGGTGCCCTTCCGAATGAGGTGAATTCCCTGAATCCGGACGGTGCTGATGATGACGATCTCGCGATCATAATCGTCGCCGTCCGGCGTCGATCCGCCGGTCAGCCCGGTATTCGCCGCCTGCATGATAATGATGACGCCGGCGCGAGCGCATGCATTGACGGTGCGCCATAGTTCAACAAGACTGGCAGGCTGCGCGACCGCCCGGGCTTTCCCGACGCCGAAACGGAAGCCGGTGCGGTAACGCCTCGTCTTCCGGTCGCCGGTCAGCAGGTGCCGCTTTCCGACGATCTGTTCGAGTTCGCTCACAAGGTCAGTCGGGCTGACAGGGGTGTGCGGCAAGGCGGGAGCCGATGCCAGGCGGAAATCCATCGCCTCAGCCCTGCCAGCCCTGGAGAAACTCGAGGAGGAGCGCGTTCACAGCCTCCGGCCGCTCCTCATGCGGAAGATGCCCGCACCGCTCGATCGGGACGGCCTTCAGATTGTCCGCCATCTCGCCCCATACCTTGGGCATGTCGAACATCTTGCCGACGGCGCCGAAATCGGCTCCCCAAAGCGCAAGCGTCGGACAGGCAATCTTGACCTCGGCGTCTTCCTTATCCTGCGCGACATCTTCGGAGTTGGCTCGGTAATCGGCCATCGCGCCCCGGACGGCGCCCGGCGCGCGATAGGCGCGCACATAGGTGTCGAAGGCTTCGCCCGAGATCGCCGAGGGATCATAAGCCCAATCGGAAAAGAACCACCGCAGCCATTGCTCTTCCTTGCCGGCAATCAGCGTCTCGGGGAGATCAGGCACGAGGTGGAAGAGAAAGAACCAGTAGGCCTTGGCGATTTCGGCATTGATTTCGCGCGCCACGATCCTGGTCGGCACATTGTCCATCACGACCAGTCGATCGACCCGGTCCGGATAGTCCTTGGCGAACCTCGTTGCGACGCGCGCGCCGCGGTCGTGGCCGACCAGGGCGACACGTCCGATCTCGAGTTCGTCGAGCAGGCAAGCGATGTCCTTTGCCATCGTGCGCTTGTCGTAGCCCGAGGCGGGCTTGTCGGTTTCTCCATAGCCGCGCAGGTCCGGCGCGATGATCCGGAACAGTTCGCCAAGGACGGGGATCTGATAGCGCCATGCGTAGTTCGTTTCCGGAAAACCGTGCAGGAGAACCACCGGCGGTCCGGCACCCGCATCGATATAGTTCTGGCGAATTCCGTTCGCACGGACGGTGTGATTTGCGATTGCGATCATGCTCGGATCCGTTTTTCTGCGGGGCCGATACGTCCGGCCATCCTTCGCGCAACATTTAGGCAGACAGGCTTGCGGGCCGATTGGCTGGGACTGCGACCTTTTGTCCGTTCCTGCTCAAAGGCGGGCCGACCCGAACGACCCGGGCATTGAACCGCCTCAGTTCCGCTGCATCGCGTTCGAAGTCGACAATGACGCAAGATGCACGATCAAGATCGCCGCGAAGAATATCCAAGCCGCCACGCTATCCGCCAATATTCCGGACGCGACCGGTGCGATGGTCGCGGTCCACACGCCCTATCCGGGACGATGAGCGTCCTGGAGCGATTTGGAGTGATATAAATGGCGACTCCGGCCCTGTTTCAGCCGATCGAACTGGCTTCCCTGAAGCTCGACAACCGGATCGTCGTAGCCCCGATGTGCCAATATTCCGCAACCGATGGGCGCATGAACGACTGGCACTTTGTCCATCTGGCGCGGCTGCTTCTGTCGGGCGCTGCCGGCGTGACGATCGAGGCGACCGCTGTGCTTCCCGAAGGCCGGATTTCCGACAAGGATCTGGGTCTTTGGGATACAACCACCGCAGCGGCCGCTGCCGACATTGTCGGCCGCCTCAAGACCCTGTCCGACACGCCGCTTTTCGTCCAATTGTCCCACGCCGGTCGCAAGGCGTCGGTTGAAGTGCCGTGGCTCGGCGGTGTCCAGATCGCACCGTCGCTGCCGCGCGGATGGACCACGCGCGCACCATCGCCCGTTGCATTCCGCGAAACCGACGTCGTCCCCGATCCGCTCGACGGAAGCGAGCTTGCAGAAGTCAGGGACGCCTTTGCTACAGCGGCCGCGCGCGCCATGGAGATTGGCCTCGATGGCGTCCAGATCCATGCGGCGCACGGCTATCTCCTCCACCAGTTTCTTTCGCCGCTCGCCAATCAACGAACCGATGAATATGGCGGCGACCTCGCCGCCAGGATGCGCTTTCCACTGGAGGTCATCGAAGCCGTGCGCGCCGTTGTGCCGGCATCGAAACCGCTGACGGTGCGCATATCGGCGACGGATTGGGTCGAGGGCGGCTGGGAAATTGAACAGACAATCGCTTTCGCCCGCGCATTGCGCGAGCGCGGTTGCACGGCCGTCCATATTTCGACCGGCGGGCTTCATCCGGCCCAGAAAATTCCTGTTGGCCCCAGCTATCAGGTGCCATTTGCGCGCGCGGTCAAGGCGGCCGTAGACATTCCCGTCATCGCAGTCGGCCTGATCACCGAGCCAGAGCAGGCGGAAGCGATCATCGCCACGGGCGACGCGGACCTGGTCGCTCTTGCGCGCGGCATCCTCTATGATCCGCACTGGCCCTGGCATGCCGCTGCCGCGCTCGGCGGCCAGGTGCGCGCTCCAAACCAGTATCTTCGATCGCAGCCGCGGCTCTTTCCGAACCTGCTTCGCCCCGCACAAGCCTGACTGTCAGATGTCGTCTTGGACATCCGTGATGCGTTTTGCCTGTCCCTGACGAACATGTGGGCCGCCTGATCTTCTCAAAACTGATACGCTCACGCGCTTCGACTGCAAGCCGCGCGACCGCCTCTTGTTGGTCAGTCAATTTCTCTCGATGGGCGAAGCGGAATGGATTCAAAACGACTGGAGGCCTTCACCGACGGCGTGGTCGCGATCATCATCACGATCATGGTTCTCGAACTCAAGGTTCCGGATGGTGGCTCGCTGCGCGACCTGGCCGGAAGCCTGCCCCTCCTTCTCGCCTATGTCCTGAGTTTCATCAATGTTGGCCTCTACTGGAACAATCACCATCACCTGTACAAGCTCGACCCCTATATCGACGGGCGCGTTCTTTGGGCCAATCTCTTTCTTCTGTTCTGGCTTAGCCTCGTCCCTTTCGTGATCCGCTGGCTTGACGATAGTGATTATTCGGTCGGCGCGACCGCAGCCTATGGAATCGTCCTCGGCATGGCTGCAATCGGCTATTTTTTGACCGAACGTGCCATCATCGCCTGCAACGGAAAAAGTTCTGAGCTTTCCGAGGCGCTCGGGATGGATTGGAAGGGCTGGGGAACGCTTGGCCTCTATGCAATCGCGATCCCCGCGGCCTTCTACAGCCGCTGGATTGCCATCCTGCTCTATGTCACCGTCATAGCACTCTGGTTCATACCTGATCGACGCTTCGCGCGCGCTGTAGAAAACAGAAGCGCCGATCGTCAGCGATAGGCAATCCGCGCGGGCAGGGTCAGCCTGATCTCCGTTCCGCTCGGCTCGACGTCGGATATCCTGATGATCGCCCCCAGTCGTTGCGCCCTCTCGCGCATGCCGACGAGTCCATAATGCCCGGCCTTGCCCCCCGCTTCCTTTACTGTGCTGTCGAGGCCAACGCCGTCATCGGTTACGCACACCGACAGACTGTCACGGCGATGCAGTATTCTGACCGTGATCATATTTGCTTGCGCGTGGCGCAGCGCATTGAACATCGCCTCATTCGCGATGCGCGCAATATCGTCTGCGACCGGTGCGCAGACGGGCCTCACGGAGCCCGCTTCCTTCACCGACCATTTGATCTGTTTTTGCAGGACGTCCTCGGCGATCGCGGTGAGTGCGATCCCGAGATCGACCGGTTCGTTTTCTTCCCTCAGGAAGCGCACCCGGTCGCGGCCCTCCTGCAACACATCGTCGGCCCGATCCAGGGTGGACTCAAGCTCTTCTCGGGCGGGATGCCCGGGAGGCAGGCGCTCGACCGTCGACTGGAAGCGAAGGACCAGACCCTGAAACCCCTGCAGCAACGTGTCATGAAGATCCTGGGCAATATGCTCCCGCACGGCGATCCGATCTTCAATTCGCTCCCGGGCGGCTTGCGCTGCCGCGCGCATCCGCGACTGGACGAACGCCCATAGGAGCACGGCAAAGATCAAAAGCAAGGCGGTCTTGAACCACCAGGTTTGCCAGAAATAGGGAAGGATCGTGACCGTCATGACAGCGCCATCGTTGTTCCAGACACCGTCCGAGTTGGCGGCAACGACCTGGAATCTGTACGTACCGGGTCGAAGACCCGTGTAAGTGGCTTGCCGTTTTCCGCCAGTATCGACCCAATCATCGTCGACGCCTTCCATTTTGTACCGATACGCATTGGCAGTCGGCTTGGTCAGGCTGAGCGCCACAAAGTCGAACTGAAGGCGGGTCGTGCCGGCGGGAAGGGTGACATCGCGCTGCGGGTAGAAGCGGCCGTTCGCTTCGAGACTCCGAATATTGACCGGCGGAAGTACGGGATTGCGGCCAATCCGCGCCGGGTCCACCCGGACGACACCCCTGTTCGTGACGAACCACGGATTTCCCTTCGCATCGAGAACCGCGTCATTGGACACATAGGCGAAGCTGCGGCTGGTCAATCCAAGCTCGCTGCCGATCAACTGATGGGCAAGGGGACGTGTCGGCGTTTCGAAGGCACGATTGAAGTCGCGAAGCGGGACGCGGAAAATCCCTTCAGCTCCGATCAACCACACCTGCTTTTGATCGATGGCCAGTCCGCTGATGCCGTTCAGCCAGGGATTGTGTGCGGACTCGAGAGATACGAACTGCTTCCCGTCATAGCGCGCGATACCTTTTTCGCCGCCCAGATAGAGATGATTTCCGATCTTCTTGATCAGGTGGACGAAACCGATCTTGATCTCTTCTTCCTGCAAAAGCGTTCGGACCGAGCCCGGGCGCGCGTGAAGAAAGGCGTGCATCGGCAGATTGAAATAGAAGCCGTCCTTCCCGTCGCTGAGCATCGACTGGCCCGTTGGCCAGCCCTTTTGCAGATTCCACGCGCCATCGGAGAGCTTGAACAGGCCGGTCCCGGATGCCCAAATCTCACCATCGGCATCTATGGAGCAGTCGCTCAGCGCCATGGGGGACGGCGACCCTGCCACGGCAGTCCAGCGTCCATCACGCTTGAGGTAGCTCTTCTTCAAGGTCGGCACCAGCAATTGATCACGCGGACCGGCGCAAAGCGTGATCGCGTAGGAAATCTCCTGGACCAGATCCGCAGATTGATCGGAGAGCCGGTAGACGCCCGCATCGGTCGCCACATAGACCGGTGCGCCCGCAACCGGGCCCATTGCAAATCCCGTCGTGGGAGCGCCCTTCAGATCCACCCGCACGATCGGCGAGCGCATATAATTGACGAGGCCGTCGGGTCCGCCGCCCCAGATCGTCCCTTCGCGATCACGAAACAGGACGCGGGACCTTGCCGCGATGATGTCACGGCCCGCGGCAAGGCCTTTAAGGTTCGGGAGCCGGATTATGCCCTGCTGATCGCCACCCAGCCATGCGAGACCGTCCTCAAAGAGCAGCGACCATTTGCCCGAGATGCCCGAGCTGGGACCATCCGTTTCAATCTTTCTGAGAAGACGTGGAGGCGAGAGGCGCTGCAAGCCTTTGTCGCTGAGGAGCCACAGCGTCCCATTCTCATCTTCGGCGAAGGAGGTCGCGAACCCCACCTCTTCCGGGATTTTTTCCGGACGCGAAGCTCCTGGGGGAACTCGCGAGATGCTGCGAAATTGGGCAATCCAGATCGTCCCGTCGCGGGCTTGGAATACCTCCTGGAGCGGTTCGGGCTGGAGCCAGTCCTTTGCGGTATAAATGCGCCATTGGCCGCGGTGGCGCCGGCGGAGCTCGGCGCCATTCTCTCCATTGACGCTGACCCAGACATCGCCATCGCGAGAGACCATGATGCTCCAGACGGAGCCACGTGGACGACTGACGATGTTCGCATCTCGTAGTTCGCCATTCCGGACGACGCCGACACCGCCAAAGTCATAGCCGACCCACAAAGCGCCATCGGGGGCGGCCGCCAGCGCCGTGATCTGGTTGGAACGCCACTTGTTGAAGGTTTTCGGCTCGATCTTCTCGAAAGCCAACCCGTCGAAGCGATACAGGCCGTTGGCAGTGCCGAGCCAGAGAAAGCCGTCACGCGTCTGTGCAATGGCCCTGATGTCGGGCGGAGAACCCTCTTCAGCGTCCCAATGGCGGTGGCTGTAGCCAGGTATCTGTTGTGCGGAGACGCCGGACGCTACACCGATAAGGAAGACGAGACGCGCAAGGCACAGCAGCAAGGCACGAAGGAAACTGGCATTCAGGCCAGCACCCAGATGTGTATCCCCGCGATCGAACTTGCCTCTCCATCCGCGCAAATCTCGTGGCCCGGATCGTGTCATGAAGGATATGGTTGACTATAGCTCATTGCTGCTCCCGCGGGGCCCGCTACCATGCAGGAATAGGCCAGTAGCGGCCCACTCTGTCGAGCATTTTTCATTGTCGGCGGGATCGCACGATCCATGATTATGACAAGGGCTTCCATCAGACTTCGCTAGCCGGCAACGACATCGGCATATTCCGGGTGCCGCGAGAACCAGCCTTGCATAAAGGGACAGCGCAGCACCAGTTTCCAGCCCTCGACGCGCGCCATTTCAAAAAGACCGCGTGCGAGCCTGGATGCAATGCCCTGGCCGCCATACTCGCTCGGAACTTCAGTGTGGACGAGGACCAGGTGACCGTTAGCATCGACCCGATAATAGGCTGCGGCGATATCCTGCCCACTGATCGGGAGTTCGAACCGGTTCATATCCTTGTTGTGGACGACATCGGTGCTCATAGGTCCGGTCATCGATCAATCCTCCCTGACTAAAGCGGCATGCGGCGGCTCCGCATCATGCGTTGCGAGGCAGCGCAGCGCTCGGATGCCGCACGCACGCGACGGTCCCGCCAAGAACGACGATCCCCGCAACCGCCAGTGGGACGGCGAGGCCGAAGCGCATGACCATGAGCGCGCCAATCGCCGCGCCGAACAGAATTGCGAGGATCGCAGCAACGCGCCGTGCAAAATTGGGGCCGGTACCGCCTGCAAGGCGAGAGTCGGCCGCGATGCCGGTAACCGTGAGCGTCAGAACCGTCGTGGTGAGATCCGGGACCTTCAACTGGCGGATGGTTGCATTGCGAAAGCCCATCGCCACTGCGGTAAGGCCGATGATCGCAAAGAGCGCCCAGCGCGGTGAAAGCGAAACCGGGTCGAAGAGCAGCGCGATAATCGCGGCGATCCAGAGCAGCGCGGCCTCGATCACCGCAGCTAGAGTCAGCCAATGCCGCAACGGGCGCGTCCCGAAGCTCTGCCCGGTCCGACCGCCAATGAGCGCCCCAAGGAGGAAGGTCAGCAGCGCGACAAGCGCTGGCGCAATCGCAAAGCCGGGCGTCCCGGCAGCGGCGAACCCAAGGAACACGATGTTTCCGGTCATGTTCGCGGTGAACACCTTGCCAAGACCCAGCACGCTGACGGCATCCACCAGTCCGGTTGTCGCGGACAGGAGCACGAGCAAGCCTGGAAGCGGCGATGAGGCGGACTTGCCCGCATTTGTCGATGATGTAGCCACCAGCGGCCTCCTTTGGTTAAAAGCGGAAATTGGCCTCGAGGCCGATCATCCTGATCGTTCTCGCGGGTCCGGTTTCCTTGATGAATGCGCCAGGCGCGAAGAGAGAGAAGGAGCCCGACAGCTCCAGCTCCGCCGTCGCCTGCCAGGCAAGCGTCGCTTCGATTTCTTTCCCGATGAACCGCGCTTTGCTGTTGCCAGGTGCTCGAACGAGGTTGCCCGGAATGTCATAGACGCCGTCGGAGCGGGCGTATCGCCAATAGCCCATTCCAGCGAGGCTTGCTGAAAACCCATCGCCGATCGGCGCGCTGATCCGCGGGTTCAGGCTGATGATGTTGCTTGGCCCGATGGGGGAGAGCTCTCCGAAATATTTGCCCTTGGGGAACAGCGCGTTGAACGTCCCCAGCCGATTGTCGCTGCGACTGGTGTCCCCACTGATGATGTTGAAGCGCACGGTCGCGTCGGGCGAGAGGGGCAGGAACGAAAAGCTCCGCCCCAATTCGGTCGCAAGCGTCCAGGCCCGGATGTCCTGGCCGGCGAATTGTCCGAATTGAGCTGCCGCCTCGATATTCCAGTGCCAATCGTTGCTCGCGCCGAAGTAGCGCGCGCCGAGCGTATGCCGCTCCTCACGTCCCGAGATGCCGC
Organism: Sphingobium sp. FW306-1B-F04DB; assembly: GCF_058781925.1. Classification (NCBI taxonomy): domain Bacteria; kingdom Pseudomonadati; phylum Pseudomonadota; class Alphaproteobacteria; order Sphingomonadales; family Sphingobiaceae; genus Sphingobium; species Sphingobium sp. FW306-1B-F04DB. The sequence continues at coordinate 196,485 of NZ_JBYSXE010000001.1, forward strand.
CAAAGCTGGCCGTTCGGTTTCGGTAGCCCAGATAATAGAAATCGAGCCTGGGGATCGTCGCATAGGCGCCCCATAGGGCCTCTGCCGACGATGTCCGGTCATCGAAGCTGCCGCCGCCCGGAGACACCGGCTTCACCGCAAACAGGTTCACCTTGGCCTTGCCGAGCGTGACGATGCCCCGTACTCCATCGAAGGCGAGTGGGACATTGGGGCCATATCGCGTGCCCACCAGTCGCTCGGAGCCGAGCGACAGCATCTGGCGCCCACCGCGCAAGACGACCGGACCCAGTTCGACCTCGCCAAACCCCTGAAGAAAATCGACCCTGGTCTGATCGATCGGGCCGGCGGAGGGCTGGACGCCGGCGGCATAGGCGATGATCGGCTGCGCGAACGCGCGAAACCGTCCGACATGGAGGTCGGCATAGGGCAAGGCGCGAACCCATAGATAGCTGTCGTCGGGCGCCTCCGCACCGCCCCAGAGATTATTCTCATAGGCTTCGTTTCGCGCGCGGAGCTCGATCCCGGTGGAGAGCCAGGCATCATCGGCAATCGGGATATATTTAAACTGCCCGGTCCAGTGATGCGCCCGTTTTTCCGCATCGGCGAGTTCGGACCAGTCCTCGTCAAAGCGCGTGTTGGTCAGCGTCGGCGCCTCCCAGGCTTCGGTCGTCTGTGCGAGAATGGGTGTTGGGAGGAGCGCCGCAATCAGGACGGCGGCCGCGTGTTTACGCACGCCGCTTCGCCTGTTCGGCCACCAGCGCTGCAAGGACGAAGCCGCCGATCAGGCCGACATGCTCGAAAAAGGCGTTGGTCGCCGCGAAGCGCTCGGGCCCGGGCGGCATCGCCCAGAAGGCATTGGCGGTGAAGGCCGCCAGCAAAGTGAATACGCCAAGCATGCCCGCGCCAAGCCAGACCAGCCGGCCCGACAGGATGAGCACGGGGCCGATGAGCTCGATCGCGATCGTGAGCGCGGCCCAGAACGCCGGCGGGCTCATGCCGAAATGCGCCTGTTCGGCAACGGCGCCCGGCCAGTCCGTCAATTTGACGATGCCGCCCAGAAGATAGGCGCCGACCAATAGCAGGCGCGCGATGAACCAGGTCGGCGGCCAGTCGAGAATAGCGTCGACGAAGCGCGGATCACGATCGGTACGCATCGTCACTTGGCCGCCCGCTTAACCTTCAGGACGGACGCGGCCGCCACCGCTGCCACGAGCGCGGTGGCAATGAGGATCGCTACGGGTTTCTTCATGGAGTTTCTCCTGATCGAGGCGGAGGCCTAGACGGCCCAGCAGCCGCAACCGAGCGCGCCCCAGAACGTCTGGACGTCACGAGCAGGCACATTGGCACCGAGCGCCGCGGCATGATCATGGCCATGGACCGAGCATGCCGATTGGCAGCCACAGGCCGAGGCGAGCTTCGCCCTGGCTTCGGGCGTCTTGTGATAACCGCCAAAGGTCGCGACGGGGGACCAGTCGGGCATGGGCTTGGGCAGCGCCGGGGCGAGCCGGCTATAATCGCCCTCGCCATGTACCACCCTGCCGCCGAGCAGCGTCAGCACCGAACGGATATGGACGATCTCGTCTTCGGGCACGGAGAAATAATCGTCCGACAGAACCGCGAGATCGGCGAGCTGGCCTTGCTTGATCTGGCCCTTCTTGCCGACCTCGTTCGAGAACCAGGTGTTCTCGTGCGTCCACATGGCGAGCGCTTTCTCGCGGCTGACCCGGTTTGTGCCCGGATACAGCTTGAGGCCGCCGACCGTCCGGCCGGTGACCAGCCAGGACAGTGATACCCAGGGATTGTAGCTGGCGACGCGGGTCGCATCGGTGCCGGCACCCACGGGCAAGCCGGCCGCAATCATCTTCGCGATCGGCGGGGTCCGCTCGGCAGCCTTCGCACCATAGCGCTCGACGAAATACTCGCCCTGATAGGCCATGCGGTGCTGTACGGCGATGCCGCCACCCAGCGCCGCGATCCGGTCGATGTTGCGGTCGGTGATCGTCTCGGCATGATCGAAGAACCAGTTGATGCCGGTGAGCGGGATATCGCGGTTGACCTTCTCATAGACGTCGAGCGCGCGGCCGATCGTCTCGTCATAGGTTGCATGAAGGCGCCAGGGCCAGCGATGCTCGGCGAGCAGACGGATGACCGGTTCGAGATCGCCTTCCATATTTGGGGGCATGTCGGGGCGAGCGACCCGGAAATCCTCGAAATCGGCTGCGGAATAGACCAGCATCTCGCCGGCACCATTGTGGCGGTAGCTGTCATCGCCCTGGCCGGGTGAGACCTGCTTCACCCAGCCCGAGAAGTCGGCGAGTTCCTCCTTCGGCTTCTGCGTAAAGAGGTTGTAGCTGATGCGGACCGTGAGCTCGCCGTCCTGGTGAAGCTTCTCGATGATCTGATAATCTTCGGGGTAGTTTTGATATCCGCCGCCCGCGTCGATCACCCCCGTCACGCCGAGGCTGTTCACGTCGCGCATGAAATGGCGGGTCGAGTTGATCTGATACTCCTCCGGGAGCTTCGGCCCCTTGGCCAGCGTCGAGTAGAGGATCGTCGCATTGGGGTGCGCAAGCAGCAGCCCGGTCGGGTTGCCGGCCGCATCGCGCACGATTTCGCCGCCCGGCGGGTTCGGCGTGTCTTTCGTATAGCCAACGACGCGCAGCGCTGCTGCATTGAGCAGCGCGCGATCGTAAAGATGCAGGATGAAGACAGGCGTGTCCGGCGCGACCGCGTTGAGCTCGTCAAGGGTCGGAAGCCGTTTCTCGGCGAACTGGTGCTCGGTGAACCCGCCAACCACACGCACCCATTGCGGGGCCGGCGTGCGATCAACCTGCGTCTTGAGCATTGCCATGGCTTCGGCGAGGCTCGGCACGCCGTCCCAGCGCAACTCCATATTGAAGTTCAGCCCGCCGCGGATGATGTGCATGTGGCTGTCGATCAGTCCGGGGATCACCCGGCGGCCCTTGGCGTCGATCAGCGTCGCAGCGGGGCCGGCAGCCGCACGAACCTCCGCTTCGCTTCCCACCGCCAGGAACTTGCCGTCGCGCATCGCGATGGCTTCCGCTTGTGGGTTGGCCCGGTCGAGTGTCGTGACCTTGGCATTGACGATGATGAGGTCGGACTGAGTCACAGGAGAATTCTTTCCGAACAGGGGAGAAGGGAGGAGGGCGCCAGCCATGGCCGCGCCCGCACCGGCGATCGTGTCGCGTCGCGTAAAGCTCATGCCTCGTCCTTCCGCTGGTCGATGGGCATTCCAAGGACATGCTCTGCGCAGTCCGTTCGCACGAACGCCGCCACTTCCTCACCCGATGCGATCCGTTTGGCGACAGGGACGAGTTGCTCGCCCACGAGCATGCCGAGCAGGCCGAGCAACGCAATTCCCGGCGGCGCCGGCGAGCGGACGCCGAGGAGGCTGTAGATGAGTCCGACCAGCAGTCCCACTGCCAGCGAGATCAGGTAGGGTTTCATCGCATTTCCTCCTCGGCGGGTATGAGTCAGTTGCGCGCGAACTCGAGAAGATCGGCATTCAGCCGATCCTGGTGCGTCGCGGGGAAGCCGTGCGGCGCCCCTTCATAGACCTTGAGCGTCGCGTTCGGCAGGATCTCGGCCGAGCGCTTGCCGGTCGTCGCGAACGGCACGACTTCGTCGCCATCGCCGTGCACCACCAGCACCGGAATGGTGATCGACTTCATCTCCTCGCGGAAATCGCTCGCCCAGAACTGTTCGATGCACGCATACTGGCCGTGGATGCCGCCCATCATGCCCTGGAGCCAGAACGAATAGCGCCAGCCCTCGCTCTTGGTGGCGCCGGGTTTGTTCATGCCGAAGAACACATCCGGAAAGTCGAGGAACAGCTGCGAACGGTTGTCGAGCGTCGCTTTGCGCACGCCATCGACCACCGCGATCGGAACGCCATCGTCGTTCCCGTTGATCGCACCCATCAGCGGCGTGACGGCGCCGAGCAGAACCATCTTCGCGACGCGGGCGGTGCCGTGGCGTGTCACATAGCGCGTGATCTCACCGCCGCCGGTCGAATGGCCGACGAGTATCGCATCCTTGAGATCGAGCGCTTCGATGACTGCCGCGAGATCGTCGGCATAGGTATCCATATCGTTGCCGGCAGCAGGCTGATCCGACCGGCCGTGCCCGCGCCGATCATGCGCGATGACACGAAAGCCATTCTGCGCGAGAAACAGCATCTGCCCGTCCCACGCGTCGGCGTTGAGCGGCCAGCCGTGCGAAAAAACGATGGGCCGACCCTGCCCGAAATCTCGATAGAATATTCTTGTACCGTCCTTGGTCGTCACGAAACTCATAATACGGATTCCTCTTGATCTGAATGGACGGGTGGGGCTGGCGATGGGCGGGGAGAGGGAGCTAGTCGCCAGCCCCGTTCCGCATCAGTGGCCTTCGGAGGCCCCGAACATCGTCTTGGCGTATTTGATACCGAGACCGTAGGCGCCGCCGAATTCCTTGGCGATGCCGGTGGTCGAGTCATAGGTCTCGGTCCGCGCCCAGTCGCGCTGCAGCTCGAGCATATATTGCAGCGAGGTCATCGGCTTGGCGCCGAGCTGGATCATCCGCTGGCAGGCGCGCTCATGGGCTTCTTCGGAGATATCGCCGCATGCGTCCGCGATGAAATAGGCGTCGAAACCCTGGTCGATCGACGACGCCACCGGGCCGACGATGCAGACGCTGGTCCACAGGCCCGCGAACACGATGCGCTCCTTGCCGATGCGGTTCACTTCCTCGATCACCGCGGCATCTTCCCAGGTGTTCATCGACGTGCGGTCAAGCAGCGGCTGCCCCGGAAATGCGTCGGTGATCTCGGAGAACATCGGGCCGGAGAAGCTCTTCTCCGCAACCGTAGTGAGGATCGTCGATACGTTGAACGACTTCGCCGCCCGGCTGATCAGCGCCGCGTTGTTGCGCAGCAGCTCGGGCGCGATCGACTTGGTCGCGAACGACATCTGCGACTGGAAATCGATGAGGATCAGCGTGTGATCGGCCGGCGAAATCAGCGATTTGCCGGGGGTAGGCGTGGCGGTAAGCGTCATGCAAAGGCTCCTTGTTCTCAAGCAGCGTCAGGCTGCGGGTGAGGGCGCTAAGGGGGTGCTCAACCGGAAGCCGTCCGGCTGTTCACTACCTTGTCCAAATCTGTTGGGCCGGCCCCCAAACCATCACCGCATCGCCTTGAGACATGTGCGAGGGCAGCCAGCCAGGAGCATCGGCTCGGCCGCTGTCATAGGGCCGTAGCGGAAAGCGGTCTTGGATCGCTCTGACACAAACGGTCATCTGCGATCATAAGTCGGGTTCGGGATCATTGATCGCGAAGCGAGGAGAAAGCTTAACGGTTCGACGGGCGCGCGGCTGCAACGGCCGTTGCATTCCAGCCTGGCGCTTGCGAGTTTACAGCTCGATCAATCCCCGCTTGGCAGCGATCGTCACTGCATGGGTGCGGTCCGTCGCGCCGAGTTTCGAGAAGACGACCTTCATATGGCCTTTGACCGTCTCTTCGGAGATGTCCAGCCGCGCGGCGATCTGTTTGTTGGAATTGCCCCAGGCAGCGAGCGACAGCACGGCGGCCTCGCGCTCGGAAAGGGCGTCGTCGAGTACATGCATCGCAATCGCGGTCGCGACGGATGCATCGAGGTGCTTGCCGCCGTGATGGACAGAGCGGATGGCGTCGAGCAGTTCGTTGCGAAGACTGGCCTTCAGCAGATACCCCATAGCACCCGCGCGAAGCGCTTTGATGGCGCGACCATCACCTGAATAGGTTGTGAGCATAATTATCTTCGCATCCGGAGAGTCCGATCGGATCGCCGAAATCGCGTCGACGCCCGATATGTCGGGCATTTGCAGATCCATCAGCACGACATCGGGCTGCAAGCGGGCATATTCAGCAATGCCCTCAGCGCCGCTGCTCGCCTCGCCCACAATCCGAATGTCACTCTGAGTCGTGACGACTGCGCGCACCCCCTCGCGCAGAAGAACATGGTCGTCCACGAGGAGCACCGAAATCACAGCGGGGTTGCCCGGTGCGGCCGCCCCGTTTGTCACCCTGGTTTGCATGGCACGCAGAATGTTTTCCTGAACATGATCGAGCCATACATCATGACCGCCAGCTTCGCATCGCCAAACTCGGTCATGGCGTCGTATTCAGGGCATGGCTTAGCGCCTGGGCTGTCCGAGCGGCATCGCCGTTCCGGATGTCGAAGATCCATTCCAACTCGGGACGCGGCTCGGGTCCGGCGTGTTCATCGATCGCCTTGAGCACGCCTTCCATCATCGTCGCTGCCGTCGCTTCGACCATTTCCGTCGGGATGTCGCGTTCGAGCCATGTGAGCAGGCAGCCCGCCGAACGGGCGTTCATGCGAAGCGCCGTGCGCATGGCGAGCTCTGCTGGACGACCGGCGGCCGAATAGCTTGGCGTGAGATCGCCACCCATGCCGATGAGCATCAGCGATCGGGCCCGAATGGGTGCGGGTGGCGTCGTGAGCACAAGGGTTTCTCCAGCCGTCCCATTGAAGATCCCGCCCTTGCGCAGCCGACCCAGCGTCCCGTCAAGCACGCGATCAAGCTGGTCGGCTCCGCCTACCGGTCGGTTGATGACGTCCTGCTCGAACATTCCGACGACGAGCAGATCGACGTCGGCGCATACCACGTCGATCTGCGCGACCTTGAAACTCACTGTTCCGCGATAGCCTATCGTCAGTGGTGCAACCTGCTCCATGGCGCCAATCTTTTGTCCTTCTTGGCAATTTCGAGCATTTAAGCCTCGTCCTCAAAATCCCACTCGGGCCCGCGGTCGTCATGTCCCTGGCTGATGAAATTTGGACGCATCTGCGTTTTTCGGGGCCAAGGCGGGCAGTTCGACCTGATCCTTTCGGCCAAAAAAGGAATTCCCGGCCGTGACTTTTCAAATTGCACGGTGCGGCGGCGCCTTAAGCTTTGCATCAAAAACCGTCCGATCACGCTCACGCGAACAGGGTAGTGGTTGCCGCTGCGCGGTGCCTGCGCTGGTGCGCCGGCCAAAAGTCCCGGAGCGGCGGGGGCGGGCGATATCCACTATGCGACGCACTGCCAGTCGCGCCGCCAGGACATTGGCGTCGTGCCGATGATTCGTCGAAAAAGACGCGTCAGATGCGCCTGGTCCGTAAGACCGCAGGCGCACGCGATTTGCGACAGCGTGTCCCGCGTCTTCAGCATCAGGGTTTGAGCGCGCCTAAGCCTTTGCCTGATGATGTAGGAATGGGGCGTCTCGCCCATGCTCGCCTTGAACGCGCGACAAAAATGGCCTGTGCTCAATCGCGCTACCGCCGCCAGATCCTCTGTGATCAGGGGCGTATCCAGCCGTTGCTCGATATAGTCCGTGACCCGCCGGACCTGCCAGCTTGCAAGGCCGCCCTTCGTCAGGCCCGCATTTTCCGAGAGGCGTTGGGGCAGGAGAACACCATCAGGCACGTCATCCTTGAAGTCGCTCTCGAACAGGGCGGAAAGCTGGTCGAGATAGTGCCGCGCAAGATTGGGATCCTCGTCCAGGGACCTGCGCGCTCCGGCCAGCAAGGATACGACCTGCTCGGAGGACACGGCCTGTGGAGATGGACCCGACCGGGACTGATATCCCCCTGAAGGAAGAGTTTGAAATTCCTGATACATGGCGGGCTCCCCGTCTGACTTGAGGGGAGTTTCCTGCGTTGCCTGCGCAAACGAAACCGAACGACGGCTGAACTCGTCATCGCCATCGTTTGAGCATTCTAGCCCATGGTCTAGCTTGCCAATGCGAAGAAGAAGTGCGTCGCGCAGCTATGCCGCGTCGAATCACGCCAAATGCGCCCGGCGCCATGCCAAGGTCTGACTTACAATCAATGACATACGTCGCGATTCCGCGGCGCGACCCCCGATAGGGGGGTAGATCGCCGGCCCGGTCGGGGCTTGTATAGCTGGCGCAAAGCTTGTCTCTTTTGGCCGAGAAAGGAGCCGTCATGACGGCCATGCCTGACCCGACTCCCAAGCCGGTCGTCATCGTCGTCGATGACGATCATCTCGTGCGCCAGTCACTGGATTCGCTCTTCCGTTCAGTCGATTTTGCCGTTCAGAGCTACGGCTCCGCTCAGGAATTGCTCGAGGCAGAGCTGCCCGACGCACCCGCTTGCCTCGTGATGGATGTCCGGATGCCGCAGATGGGCGGCTTCGAATGCCGGCGGCAGCTCCTAGAGCGCGGGGTCGACATCCCGTCGATCTTTCTCACCGGACACGGTGATATTCCAATGTCCGTCAAGGCCATGAAGGCCGGCGCGATTGATTTTCTGACGAAGCCATTTCGCGAAGAAGACATGCTCGACGCTGTCTATGCGGGTCTCAATCGCGCCACGGAGTTGCGAGCTGAGTTGGATCAGGCACGCACCGTTCGAGAGCGATTTTGGACGCTGACGCGCCGCGAGCGACAGGTGTTGGATGGCGTCGTGCGCGGCCTTTTGAACAAGCAGATCGCCGGCCATATTGGTATCAGCGAGATTACCGTGAAGCTCCACCGCTCGAGCATGATGCGGAAAATGGCGATGCGAACCGTGCCGGAACTGGTTCGGGCGGCCGATTCCATTGGCGCAGACCTTTTGCCTGACGGCGCAAACGCGCTCGCCTAGACGGTCGTATAGTTACGCCGGAGCTGGTAATGGCCTTATTACGGACGAGAGACCATCCGAGATTGGGTTGCCTCATCGGAGTGCCCGAACGTGTCCAATGCCGTCATTGCAGTCATCGACGATGACGAGCAGGTCAGAAATTCTACGTCCAGCCTGCTTCGATCGCTGGGCTATTCGACCACCACCTACGCGTCAGCAGACGACTTTCTCGGCGCAGGCGACCAGGCGATCGACTGTATCCTATCGGATGTCCAGATGCCGGGCCTGTCGGGCTTTGATCTGCGCATGGCCTTGAGCAAGCGCGGATCACTTGTCCCGATGATCCTCATGACGGCATTCGCGACACCTTCCGTGCAGGCAAGGGCGCTGTCACTTGATGTGACCAGCCTCCTGGAGAAACCGCTCGATCCGGATCGGCTACTGAGCGTTCTCGAAAGCCTCCTGGCATAGCCATCGGCAGCAAGATCGCCGGAGATGCGCTACGACTGCGCGAGGAAAGTCAGCGTGGCTTCTGCTCCGCCCGCGGGATGGTTCGTCAGCGATATTTCACCGTCATGCAGTTCTACGATCGACCGGCAGATTGATAGCCCCAGCCCCATCCCGCCACGCTTGGTCGTATAGAAGGGTTCAAACTGCTTTTCGCCTTCCGCCAGGCCAATGCCTGGCCCGCGGTCACGAACCGTGATGCGAGCGGCCTGATCGATCGCCCGGAGATCGATCTCGATCAGTTTTTCGCCTGGCGCGACGTCTTCCATCGCCTGAAGGGCGTTCGTGATCAGGTTCAGCAACAGATGCTTGAGGAGTATCCGGTCGCCTGCGATCGTGACGTCGACCAAGGCATGGGCGAACGCAATTTTCGCTCCGTGAAGTTCGGCGTCACGGCTCGCAAATGCTACGGTGTCGCATATGAGGGCGCGAAGGTTGATTGGCGCGGCCTCACTCCGTGAGTTCCCCACAAGATTTCGCACACGCTGCATGACCTCGTAGACGTTCGTCACCGCACAATTCAGGCCGGCAAGCGACTGGCGGACTTCCCCAAGGTCGGGAATGTCCCGCTCCAGCCAGCGGGTCGCCGAATTGGCGAAGCCCTGGATCGCGGACAAGGGCTGGTTGATCTCATGGGCGATCGACGCGGACATCGCGCCGATGGCGGCAGTCCGATGTACCTTTTCGAGTTCCTGGCGTGCCTGCTCGATCGTTAACTCGAGCCGCTTGCGCTGACGTATGTCGAGGATGCTTCCCGGCACGCGGTCGAGGCTGCGATCGGGCGAAAGGCTGAACGCAACGATAATGTCGATCAGTTCGCCGCTTGCCGAAACAACGCGGGTCTCGGCCTGGAACATGTCCCGTCGCTCATCGATCGCGAGTATGCAATCGGCGAAGCTATCATCTTCCTCGGGCAGAAAGTCGCTGAGATGCTGAAAAAATGCCTGTTTGGACGGAACCCCCATAAGCTGGAGTGCCGTCTCGTTGACGTCGGTGATCTGCACTAATGCGCGTGTGGACCTGACAAATGCCGGGTTATCATCGAGATAGGCGCGCATGTCCGTCACGCCCGCCGCGCGAAGCTCCGCTATTGCCGCTTCGACTGGTCTGAAATCATGCTCCCAAATGGCGACTGCAAGTGAATTCAACACATTCTCGTGACGCCGGTCCGCCAGCTCAACCCGCCGGTCCATCGCCTGGCGATGTAGCAGCATCCCCGTGGTGACCACATTCGCACCGAGGCTGATGAACATCCGTATCGTCGAATCTGATGCATCCGAAGTGCCATGGACGAACACATAGCTAGTGAGCGTAAGGAAGGCGCAGAGCACTGCCCAACCCAGCAGGTGAACACGATCCTGCCGATCACAGGCCAGCAAGAGCACCAGGACGTAAAGCGTCGCGGGCGCACCGCCGATTCTCGTGAAGCTGTCCACCCAAAATATGGCTGCGGCCAGAAGCGCAGCAATAATTTGCCTGGGAGTCGGCAGAACAGCAAACCAGGCGGGCGACAGGGCCGGCGGCCCGGCCACCGAAACCATTTCGCTGTGTGCTCCATCCGGCATGCGATCATGATGATCGGCCTGGCATTCAAGCGATAGCCCAAGGCGAGACCAAGTCACCCCCTCTTTCGAGGGGGCATATCACACCCACCCATGAGAAAACATCGCCTGAGCCTCAGCGCGTCCGGATTGCCGTATCGGTTGCCGTCCCAAGTCGCGCCGTGCCCTCCCATTTTCCTGCCGGCACGGGTGCAATCCCGGCGCACGATCCAAATCAGGTGGGCATTCGACAATTCCGGAGCCCGGCATCTCACCAATCTGGGTGCCGGTATCGATCTTGCACTTTTCAAGGAGTTTGAATGTGACGAACCAGCTGAAGGCCGCTCGCCTCGCCCCTCTTGCGACGCCATCGGGCCTCGGGGAAAATGCAACGCGCGACATTTCTGCCGCACTTACAGCGCTGCTGGGCGACATGTTCGCGCTCTATCTCAAGACCAAGAACTTCCACTGGCATATCTCAGGGCCGCACTTCCGCGACTATCATCTGCTGCTCGACGATCAGGCAACGCAGATTTTCGCAACGACCGATGCGATCGCCGAGCGGGTTCGCAAGGTCGGGGGGACGACCATCCGATCGATCGGCCATATCGCTCGCGTCCAGCGCGTGCTCGATAACGACGCTGATTATGTCGATCCGCTCGACATGCTGGCCGAGTTGAGGGACGACAATGGCGACCTCGCAAGGCGCCTCCATGAGCTTCATGGGCTTTGCGACGAGCATGGCGACATCGCCACGGCCAGCCTAATTGAAACCTGGATGGATGAAGCGGAAGGACGCCGCTGGTTTCTCTTCGAAGCGACGCGGACGCGCTGATCGCCTACCGCTGTTGCCTGACATCTCCTGCCGGCGATCTCGACATACCAATATCGCCGGCGGCGAGCAGTTCTGGAGGAGTTTATCGGCGTGACGGATAAAATGGTTGGCGGCGTGGGTCCCCGCACGCATCAGATGTTTCCGGCCCTCACGTCATTTCAGATCGAGACGGCACACCGCTTTGCCAGCGGGCCGGCGCGACGATTTGCCGCTGGCGAGCTCATCTACGCCACAGGTGACCGGGACGTTCCGGTCTGGCTCGTTCTCGACGGCTCTATCGACGTCCTGAGGCGCGATGGACTTGCGGACGAGGCACCGATCACAACGCATGATGCGGGGCAATTTACCGGAGAGGTCAGCCAGATCGATGGGCGGGCCTCGCTTGCCTCGGCGCGCGCTGGCCATGACGGTGCCACGCTGCTGCCCTTTGACCCTCCGGACTTACGCGCGCTGATGATCGGTTCAGCCGAGATCGGCGAAATCATCATGCGCGCGCTCATTCTTCGGCGCGTTGGATTGATTGAACAGGGTGGCTCGGGGACCATCCTCATTGGAGCGCCTGACGACCCGCAACTGCTCAGACTGCAGAGCTTTTTGACCCGAACCGGCTATCCGAACCTGGTCATGGATCCCAATGTCGACGGGGAGGGGAAGGGCTTCGTCGAGCGGATGGCGCTGCTGCCTGGCGAGCTGCCGCTTGTCGTCTGTCCGAATGGAAAGCTCCTCAAGCGTCCGGACGAGCGGGAACTGGCCGCCTGTCTCGGGATACTGCCCGACATCGATGAGGCGAAAGTCTATGACATCGCAATCGTCGGCGCGGGGCCTGCGGGCCTTGCTGCGGCGGTTTACGGCGCTTCCGAGGGGCTTTCGGTGATCGTTCTCGACGAGCGCGCAATGGGCGGACAGGCTGGTGCATCATCGCGGATCGAGAATTATCTGGGATTTCCCACCGGAATTTCCGGCCAGGCGCTTGCCGGCCGTGCGTTCAATCAGGCGCTGAAGTTCGGAGCCGAGGTCGCAATTCCCGTCAGCGTCGAGCGCTTCGAACGCAAGGGCGAGACGTTCCTTCTCCATCTCTCGGGCGACGTGACGATAGTGGCCCGGACGGTCGTGATCGCGTCAGGTGCCGCTTATCAGCGCCCCGACATCCCTGAACTGGCGCGGTTTGAAGGGTCGGGCATTTCCTACTGGGCGTCCACCGTCGAGGCGCGGCTATGCGCCGGAAAGGACGTAGCTCTCGTCGGAGGCGGCAATTCGGCAGGCCAGGCCATTGTCTTTCTGGCGCCCCAGGTGAAGCGGCTTCATCTGTTCGTACGTCGGGCCCTCTCGGAAACGATGTCGCGCTATCTGATCGACCGGATCGCAGCGCTTCCCAATGTCGAAATTCACATCGGGACGGACCTGGTAGAGCTTGATTGCGACGGAACCACGCTCACCAGTGCGGTCGTTCGCGATCGCGCCGGAGGCGCGATCACGCGCTACGATATCAGCCATCTGTTCCTTTTCATCGGCGCAAGGCCACATACGCGCTGGCTGTGTGGCTCCGTTGCAACGGATGACAAGGGTTTCATCCTGACCGGCGAAAGCGCATCGCTGCTCGAGACCAGCATGCCGGGCGTATTCGCCATTGGCGATGTCCGCGCCGGCTCTACGAAGCGGGTCGCGGCGGCCGTAGGCGACGGAGCTGCGGCGATCGCACAGATCCACGGCTACCTCAGCAAGCTTGCGAAGGAAGCGGCATAAGCATCTGCAAGCCTTTGATCGATGAGATCGTGCCGGGCCTATACGGCGACGCCGGACGCTCCAGGCTTTGGAAACAAAATGACGCTTAAGAAATGTGTTGGCACGAAGCATGGTGTCTCGATCGAGGTGGCGGCCTGGGACGGCGTGGAGGCGGATGTATCGCTCTCCTGTGTCGCCATGTTCAGTAGCGAAGTTGACGACGCCTCGCCGAAAGGCGGGCTCGCCCACCTTGATAAGATTCTCGGGGGTGAATTACTGGCACTGCGGAAGGATGGGTATTTCGACGCTCGACCTGAAGAAATCGCGCTGATCGGGACGCCTCCTACACCCGTGGCTGCAGACGCCTTGCTGATCGTCGGGCTCGGCGACCCCTTGAACTCGACGCGGTCGGTCCTGGCGAACGCGGTATCCGCAGCCGCCCAGATGGCACTCGGCCTGCAGGTAAGGAGCGCCGCATTTGCACCGAGCATGCTCGATAGCGGCCTTGTGCCCGCGCAGACACATAATGCTCCGGCTCACATGGTGGAGGGGCTCATGGCTGCGCTCAATCAGAACGCACGCCTACGGCAACTTGGGCTCGCCGCGAACCTGGCCATCGAACAATGGGTATTCGATGTCGGCGCACCCCGATTCGAACAAGCCGTGGAGCAGTTCCAGGCAGCACTTGAGCGCCACTGACCAATTGCACAGGTCTGTTATCGCAGGCCTCATCTCGTCTCCCATCCCTTGAGAGAAAAGAGAAAAGAATGGAACGGCCGCCACCTCAACCTCAAATCGTCACGCGGGAGATTCAGGTGGTCGACGATGCCGGTCGCCCACGCATTCTGTTGTCAGCGCGAGGCGGTGCACCATCGATCGACCTGCTCTGCCGGGATGCGGGCGCGGCTTTGAAGATCCAGCTCGACAAGGATGATCGGCCTTCCGTCAAGCTTCAGAATCGCGCTGCCGACGGACCCATGGCATTGCTCGAGATTGATGACAAAGGTGCCCATGTGAAGCTTGACCGGCCCGGTGGAGCCTCGTCCTACCTCTTCCTGAACAACAGCGGAGGATCGGGCGTCGTGCTCATCGATGCCAATGGTAACCGGCGCGCCAGCGTCGTGCTCAGACCGGATGGAACGGTTACGGTCGAGGGCGAGGCAACAAAAGACGCAGAAGTGACAAAACATCCCTAGCCTTGGTTGCCGCGATCCCGCGTATCGGATTGCGGGCCGAAGCTGGCGGGGCGAACAATGGCTGCGCCAGTCTACTGCGACAAAGAAAGTACTTCATCGCCGGACTTCGCCGCTTTGCTACGCGATCCATTTTCTGGTTGGACCGCTGTCACCGATAGCGCACAGTCGCCGCATGGACACCAACGACAGAGAGCCTGGACCGTGGCATTTTCCCGGCACGCGCTTTGCCGACGCCAGCGGCGGCATGCGCGACCTGTCGACGATCTCGATGGAGGATCGCGGGTGACCGATGTCCGGCGCCCCCTGCGCAATGACGAAGTTGCCGCATTGATCGGCATAAAGCCGATCACGCTCAAGATCTGGCGCGTGAAAGGGAAGGGCCCTCGGTTCGTCAAGCTTGGCGAGACGAAGCAGTCCGGTGTCGTCTACGACGAAGATGACGTGCTGGCTTGGATTGCCCGGCACAAGTACCGCAGCACCAGCGGCTATGCCGCGCAAGCAACCACTGATTAAACGCACGCATGCCGTCAATCCAGGCCTCTGGCCCGATAGACGGTGAACGCCATTCCGGTATGACAGTTCGCCCAAGCATTAGGTGGCGGTCGGTCCGGCATTGGCGGAAGCTTCGAGGCGCGTTACGAGCGAGTCAGCCATGACATCGTCCTCTCACAACGCCTCGCGCATCATCCTCGCCAGCCCACGTGCCATCTTCCGGGCGTTCCTCGACCCTGAATCGCTTGTGAACTGGCGCGCGCCTGATGGCATGGAGGCACGGCTCCAGGCCTTCGATCCGCGGCCCGGCGGCGGCTATTGTATGGTGCTGACCCATTGCGATGCTGCCGGACAGCCCGGAAAGGCCAACGCGGATAGCGACGTCGTTCAGGTCCGTTTCGAGCAGATCGAGCCTGACGAGAAGATTGTCGAGAGCATCATCTTCGAAAGCGACAGTCCTGCTTTTGCTGGAACAATGACGCTCACCACCACAATGAGACCGGTGACCGGCGGCACCAAGGTGAGCTTCCTCGCCGAGAATGTGCCTTCGGGCATCAACGAGGCGGATCATCGCAAGGGCATGGAATCCTCGCTGAAGAACCTTGCTTACCTGCTCGAATAAATCTCCATGCCGGATTCTCCTCCACCATCAGCTTACCGTCATGCGCATGGACGACATGCTCGCCGAGCAAATGAGCAAGCCGAAACGCTGACGCCGTTCGGGGCGAAAGCCTGATGCGTGTGAGAGAGATTCGCTGGATATTCAGAGCGGCGAAGGTCTTGATCTGCGCTGCATGCCCGCGATCCGCGCCTGGGAGCCTGCAGTTTTGGCGATTGAGACTGCCGGCGCTTTCCGCGAAACGGTGGCTGATCCCTCTCCCCATGCTGGCCGCAATAATGCCGGGGCAGGCCCTCGCGCTCGATCCCGACCGGTCGCTGGACCAGTTGCGCCACACGCGGTGGACGCTGAGGGACGGAGCACCGGGAAACATCCGGGCGCTGGCGCAGGGCAGGGACGGCTTCCTGTGGCTCGGGTCGTCAACCGGGCTTTACCGGTTCGATGGCGTTCGCTTCGAACGCATCCTTCCCGACAAGGAGAACCCGCGGCGCTCGCTTCAGGTGACCGCCCTTTTGGCGGCCCGCAATGGGGACATCTGGGTCGGCTATGACTTCGGTGGGATCGGGATCTATCGCAACGGCCGCCTGACCGATGCCAATCCCTGGACGCCCCAGGGCGGGGTCGGCGCCATCGTCGAAGCGCGCGACGGCGCGATCTGGGTTGCGGCGGAAGCCCGCGGGAAAATGCTTCTTTCTCGCCATGAGAGGGGGCGCTGGACGCGCTACGGCCAGGAGCAGGGACTGGTCGACGGACTGATGGGGCCGCTTCTCGCCGCGTCGGACGGCAGCATCTACGTCGCCTTGCCCCCGACGCTCCTGCGGCTCGCGCCCGGCGCAGGGCGATTTGACCGGCTGAACGGGAAGGTCTCGCCCTTTGCGGCTCTGGCTCAGGACGCGCGAGGCCTGGTCTGGCTCGCCGATGACAGCGGCCTGCGCCCCATTGGAAGGGGCGCGGCGAGGATCACGCTGGACCAGATCAGCACCCCCTATGTTACGCGGCACCTGTCCAGCGATCGCGATGGCGCACTGTGGATTACCGGGCAGAATGGCGGCCTCGCCCGTCTGCGAACGAAGGACGGCCAGGCCAGCCATGCCATTGAACAAGTCTCGGCACGGCACGGCCTTTCCGCCACCTTGACCTTGTCGATGCTCGAAGATCGCGAAGGCAATGTCTGGATCGGGACGGAAGCGGGCCTCGACCGGTATTCGCCGGCCAATGTCGTTCGCGCGACCAGCGGCGAAGCACTGGTCACGGGTTTCGTCGCCCCGCCAAATTCGGACAACATCTTCTTTGCTGGCCTTGCCGGCGTGTATCGCGCCAGCCGCAATGCGCCATCCCCCACGCTCATCTTTCGAAAGTCCGATATCGGGGTGCTGTGCGGCGACGCCCGGCGTCTGCTGGCGATCAGTCTCGACGGCGCCTTTCTGCTGGACCTCGACAAAAGTGATGACGTCTCCCGGACGACGCCGGTTGCAGGGCCATTATCGGTCAGTTGCGCGCTCGATAAACAGGGCGTGTTCTGGACGGGTATGGACCGGGTGTACCGCCTTGTCGGCAGCAAACTGGTGCAGGCGGCCGGTCCCGCGGGCCAGCCCCGCGGAACCGTCACGATGCTGCGTGCCGACGATGGGGGAGGATTGCTGGCCGCTCAAAGCCGCCGCGGCCTCATTCAGATAGACAATGGGGCCGAGAAGTTGCTCCTGTCCAATGCGGCACTCGCCATCGGCGCGTTGACGACGATCGCAAGCGATGGCCAGCGTCGCATTGTCGGCGGTCAGAAGGGGATTGCTTTGCTCGGCAACCACAAGGTGACAGCGTTGACCGAGCGAACCTATCCCTATCTTGCGGGGATCACCGGGATCCATCGGGCTTCCGATGGCTGGACCTGGTTGATCGGCGCGACCGGGATCGTGCGAATTGAAAACAAGGTTCTGGACGAGGCATTCGCCAATCCAGGCACGCCAATGCCATATCAGCGCGTCGGCCATGAAGCGGATTATCGGGCGCGATCGAACCTCTTCGATGCGAATGATATTGCACAGGATCCATCGGGAAGGCTCTGGTTCGCCACCAATAGCGGCCTGGCGTGGATCGACCCGCATCGGTTGGCGCGCAACGAACGCGCGCCGCCTGTGGTTATCCGCTCTTTGCGCGTTGACGGTGCGACCTATGAAAATAGTGGCCGGACGATCCAGCTTCCGGCTCATACCGGTCGGGTGCAGATCGATTACACGGCTCTCAGCCTCTCCGATGCACCTGCAAACCGATTTCGATACCGGCTGAGTGGCGCGGGTGGCGAGTGGTTCGATGCTGGCGTCGAACGACAGGCACTTTTTACCAATCTCGGTCCTGGAAAATACGAGTTCCGGGTTATCGCCGCCAATAATGACGGGGTGTGGAATCAGCGGGGGGCCAGTCTCACTTTCGAGATCGCACCCGCATTCTACCAGACCCGCTGGTTCTTGCTCCTCGGGCTAGCAATTTTTGGCGGAGGGATCTGGCTGCTCTATCGTCGGCGGCTGCGCATCGTCGCCGATCGTGCACGTAGCCGGGTAGAGACGCAGTTGGCCGAACGCGAACGCATCGCACGCGAGCTTCACGATACGCTGTTGCAGGGCTTTCAGGGATTGATGCTGCGTTTTCAAGCGGTCGTCGAACTGCTTCCTCGCGGCGATCGGGCCAGGGTCGAACTGGAAAGTTCGTTGGACAGAGCCGAAGATGTTCTGATCGAGAGCCGGGAACGCGTGCATGCGTTGCGCGAGGAGCTGGAACCGGTCGCGCTTGCCGGACACCTGTCTGTCATGCTGCAAGAGATGGTGCCGGACTCTCTTGCATGGGGTGTGGAAGAAGAAGGCGCCGCTCGCCTGATCTGTGCCCCGGTTGCTGATGAAATCAGTCGCATCGTGCGGGAAGCAATCAGCAACGCGATACGCCACGCCGACGCAAGGAACATCGTCATTCTCATCCGCCATGCGTCGGACAAATTTACGCTCTCGGTCATCGATGATGGCATTGGGCTCCCGTCCGTCGTTAGGGAAACCGGCAAGAGGGAAGGGCATTACGGGATGGTTGGAATGCGCGAGCGCGCGCAGCGTTTGACCGGAACACTCGATATCCTTGCCGGGCCGAAGGGCGGCACGGAAATCCGTATGACGATACCCGCGCGGATCGCCTATCAATGATCTGAGGTCGGCTGGATATGAAGATCGGGGCGTGCCGCCCCTTGGATGGCAGCCTTGCATCCAGCGCCTTCAGATTCGATTGAACTTTCTCATCAAGCTGGTGAATTGAGCGAGTTCGACTTCACCCCATCCCTCGAGGCGAGAGAAGAAGGCGCTCGATTTCATCACGCTTGCGGCCTCGACCCTTCGATGACCGCTGTCTGTCAGGCTGTAGACGATTCCCCGCCCGTCGTCGGGATCGGTTGATGCTTGCGCCAATCCGTTGTCGCAGAGCGATCTTGCCAGCCGGCTGACGGCGCTTTTGTCCATGCCGATCAGTTCTGCGAGGCGTCCCGCCTTCGCCGGGCCATGGCCGTGGAGCGTCGCCGCAAGCTGATATGCGGCCGGCTGAAGATCCGGGTGAAACAGGGCCGCCGAAGCGGCCATGACGGCGCGGGAGGCCACGAGCAGGGTGCTGAGCTCAACACCCAGTTCCCTCGCAAGCTCGCTGCGCCTCTCATCCATTCATATCCTCCGATAGACGCCGCATACCAGAAATGTTTGACATATATCAACCAATAGGATTAATGGACATATATCAACTAAATGGTGTTGCGTCTATGCGTCCGAAAATCCTTGTTACTGGCGCCACCGACGGCATCGGCCGACTCGCGGCCATCGAACTGGCCCAGCGCGGAGCGCATCTCATCCTCACTGCGCGCAGCGAGGCCAAAGCCGGCGAGACTCTCGCTGCGATCGAAACCGCGGCTCCCGGCACGCGGATCGATGTATATTATGTGGATTTCACGGACCTCTCCGCCGTCGTTGCGACGGGTAAGGCAATCGCAGCACGGCATCCGCGCATCGATGTGCTGGTCAATAATGCGGGATTGCACGCTTTCCAGCAGCGCATCACGAGCGATGGCTATGCAGAGATGATCGCAGTCAACTATTTCGCCCCATGGCTGCTGACGAACGTCTTGCGGGAAGTCCTGGTGAGCTCCGCGCCATCGCGCATCGTCACCGTCGGCTCGGAGGCCTCTCGCCAGAGCGGAGGCCTCGACATCGAAAAGGACCTGTTCGACACCGCGCCCTTCACCGCCCGTGGATCGTCAAGGATCTATGGCCGCACCAAGCTCCTCGACATCATGTTCTCGCTCGAACTGGCCCGACAGCTCGAGGGTACGGGCGTTGCCGTCAATTGCTTGTGTCCAGGCTTCAATGTCACCGGGCTTGGCCGCGAACTGGGTTTCGCTCGTCCGCTCGCCGGAGTGCTGAACCGGCTTGGCGTCGGCAATCCCGAGCGGGGAGCGGGGATCATCGTGCGGCTTGCGACAGATCTGGTCTTCGGCCAGCAGACCGGCGCTTATGTGTCGGTGAAGAACGCGCGCCCTTTGACGCCTGCCGCGCCGGCGGATAGCGAGAATACACGGCGGCGTTTGTGGGAAAAGACAGCCGAGGTCCTTTCTCGCTTCAGCTGATCACCCTCTCGCCGCTCAGTGACCTTCAATGCAATCAACGCTCGGCCAGTGTGAAGCGTCGTAGGCTGAACCGCGCTCGACATCGCGCCGGTCTCTGCGCAGTTCAGCCGCGCCATTGCTATTTGAGGCGTCGCAGCAGTTCCTTCGCGACGGCGGGCGCCGAAGCGGGGTTCTGGCCGGTGATCAACTCGCGGTCGACGACGACGTTCGACGTCCAGGGAGCCTGGTTGCTAACGTAGCTGGCGCCAGCGCTCTGAAGTGCGGTCTGCGGATAGAACTTCATTTCCCCGCCCTCGAGCTGGCTCTTTGCGAGTTCCTCCTCCTGGTTGCTGATCACCGTCATCCGGTAGCCGGCATAGATCCAGTTCTGCGGTGTTGCAGAGCCCGTGGTTTCAAGTCCGCGAACGAAGCCCTGAGCATCCGTCATCGCCGACAGCAAGGCGATCGGTCCGTGACAGGCAAGCGCCGTGATCTTGCCCCTCGCATGAAAGTCCGAGAGCAGGTTGCCCAGCTCGCGGCTGACCAGAAGATCCTGCATCGGCGCATGCCCGCCCGGGATGTAGACGGCGTCGAAATGGTCATAGCCGATCTGCGCCACACGCTCGAGGCTGATGACCGGCGACTCGGTCTTCGATGTGAGCTTGAGCTGGGTCAGCAAGGCGCTGCTCGCACGCATCGCGCCTTCGTCGTCGCCGAAATACATCTTGTCTGCTGAGGACTCGTCCAGCGTCGGCGCCGCGCCGTTTGGCGTCGCAAAGGTGATGTGATGGCCCGCATCCGAAAGCGCCTTCACCGGTTGCATCAGTTCATTCAGGAAGAAGCCCGTTTTGTAGACCTTGCCGCCCTTCAGTTCGAGGTGATCGGAATCCGAAAGGACGATCAGGACGTTCCCGGCATGGGCGTTAACGACGCTCAGGCTGAGCGCCAGAACGGTGGCTGCGATGCGTAAGAGTTTCATTGCTATTCTCCGGGCCAAGGCCGTCCCGTGTGCGCGCGGCAGTTTGAGGACTGTGGCGTGTTGTCGAATTTGTCAGTTCTGCACGGCGAGAAGGTCGCGAAGGGATCGCGATTCAAAGGAGATTTATTTCGTCCCATCGGGACGATAAAGGTCGGCGCTGACAATTCATTTGTTCGAAAGAGGCAAAAATGGGTCGGCGATTCAATCATCTTGGCGACCTTGAAGTGTTCATGACCGTCGCCGAACAAGGGTCGATGACCAAGGCGGCCGTTGCGCTTTCGACTACAGCTTCCGTTCTGAGCAGGGCTATTACCCGGTTGGAAACGCGTCTGGGTGCCCAGTTGATGCGACGGACAACCCGGCGGCTCAGCCTGACCGATGCCGGCCGTGCTTATCTCGACCAGGCACGGGCGGCGTTCTCATTGATCGAGGATGCGGAGCGGACGATCCAGGGCAAGGACGCAGAGCAATTGACCGGCCATGTGCGCCTGAGTGTCCCGACGACCTATGGCCATTACAGACTGCCGGCGCTGCTGTGCAGCTTCGCCCTTGCGCACCCGCAGGTCCAGATCGAACTGAGCATCACCAATCGCAATGTCGATCTCGTCGCCGAGGGCTATGATCTGGCCATACGCCTGGGGCCCTTGCCCGACAGCGGCATGATCGCGCGGAAGCTGGAGGACGCGCCGCTGCGGCTCGTGGCTGCTCCGGTCTATATCGAGAGGAAGGGTGCCCCGCAGTCGATCGAAAGTTTGGCGGATCACCTATGCCTGCCCTTTGTCATGCCGAGCACCGGCCGCTGCGCGCCGTGGCTGTTTCGGATCGACGGGCGCGACATAGAATGGACGCCACCCAGCCATGTCCGCGTCTACGATGACGTGTTGGGCGTGTTATCGCTTGCCGAGAGCGGCCTCGGCATCTGCCAGACCTACGATTTCATCGTCCGTGACCGAATTGAGCAGGGACGACTGGTCGAGGTGTTGCAGACCGCGCACGGGCGCTCGCGCCCATTCTCCCTCATCTTCGCTCCCCATCGCCGTCTTTCTGCCGCGACGCGGGCGCTGATCGATCACCTCAGCCCTCCTTGAGCCGAGCGATGGCGCCGGGAATGGCGGGGCGATATTCGAGAGCGCCGGGGGCAGCGCCAATATTTCCGGTTCATCATTCACCCAATGCGCGTCCCTTGGTCTCGGGAACGCACCAGGCGATGAAGACGACGCCCAGCGCGCTCAGCGCGGCAAAGAGAAGGAACGATCCCGCCGCGCCGAGCGCGCTCGCAAGAACAGGGAAGGCACCGGTGACCATCAGGTTGGTGCCCCACAAGGTCAGCACAGCGAGGCCAATGGCGCGTTCGCGCAACGCCAGCGGATAGAACTCGGAGAGCAGTATCCAGGGCACCGCACCAAGGCCAACGGCATAGGCAGCGACGAAACCGCACAGCAGCAGGGCTAGAACGCCGACAGGTGCGTCAGCCCAGAAGCCGAGGGCCGTTGCGACGAGCAGCAGGTCCATGATGGTGGTTCCCCAGAGCAACAGGCTGCGCCGCCCGGCCCGGTCAACCAGCACGGTCGCCACCAGCGTGGCGAGCAGGTTAATCAGACCGATGCCGATCGTCGCCGCCATCTGCCCGTTCACGCCATCTGCCCCGGCAAACAGGCGCGGCGCGAAATAGAGCACCGCGTTGATGCCCGAGGCTTGCTGGAAGAAGGTCGTGCCGATGCCGACAAGGACGAGCCCAAGCGCGGGCCGCGCGAACATATGGCGCCAGGGGAGGGGCGGGACGTTCGCTGGTGGCATGTCGCCGGACATGGCCGGCACCTCGAGGCCAAGATAGCGGGCGGCGCGCACCGCATGCGTATCCTTTCCCCAGCTGAGGAGCTGGCGCGGGCTCTCGGGCAGCACCCACAGGCCGAGCGCGGTGAGCAGGCCCGGCACCGCGCCGGTCGCCAGCATCGGGCGCCATCCGCCGCCAGCATCGATGATCGCCTTTCCAGCCAGATAGGCGAGCAGGATCGCGAGCGCGGTGTAGATCGCCGCGAAGGAGACCATCGCACCGCGCTTCTCCGGGCGCGCGATCTCCGCGACATAGACTGGAACCACCGCGGTTGCGCCAAACACCAGGCCGATGGCGAGCCGGCAGACAAGCAAGGCGGCAAAGCTAGGCGCTATGGACGAGGCCAGGGCCAGCACAGCATAAGCACAGCCAAGGCCGATGATTGTGCGCCGCGCACCGAACGCACGGGTGAGACGGCCGCACAGGAACGAGCCTAAGCCTGCTCCGCACAGCGCCACGGCAACTACCATACCCTGCTCAACCGGCGATAGCGCGAAATCGCCGGTCAGGGTCGCCATCGCGCTCGCCACGATTCCGGTATCCCACCCCGCCAGGGTCATGCCGAAGGCGGCAACCGCCGCAAGCAGCCAGATTTTCATGATTTTCACCTTGTTCCAATTTTCGACATGCCGGCCGTTGCTTGCCGCGGCGTCCCGAAGGCATGCGGCTCGCCAGGCGGACCGCGGCGCGTCTACGGGATGCCGCACCCACATAATCCAGAGCCGCGCGTAACGCGGTGGCATAACCCAGCTGACACTCTTATGGATGGGCTGGGTGCGACCACAATCAGGACAGGCAATCGATGCACAGCATGCGCACAGGCACCAATGCGAGCGGCTTGCGGCGCTACAATGAGCGGCTGATCCTGTCGGCGGTCCGCCGGACGAACGGCGCCTCCAAGGCCGAACTGGCGCGCATGACGGCGCTGTCGCCCCAGGCCGTGGTGCGGATCGTCGATGAGCTTGAGGCAGAGGGCTTTCTGCTCCAGACGGGCAAGCGCACCGGCGGGATGGGGCAGCCCGCGACGATCTACCGCATCAACGGCAAGCGCGGCTATACGGTCGGCGTGGAGGTGGGTCGCAGCGGCCTGACGCTCGCGCTCCTCGATTTCGACGGCGCCTGTGAGGCGATGGAGCGGACGCCCGCCGCCTTTCCCGCGGTCGATGCGGTGCTCGGCGAGATCGATCGCTTCACCCGCGCCGTCTTGCCCGCCGGTGCCGGTGAAGAGTCCTTGCTCGGTGTGGGTATCGCCATGCCCTGGTTCCTCGGCGAATGGCGCGAGGAGACCGGCATCTCCGAGGATCAGGCAAACGAATGGCGCGACCCCGCGGTCGAGGGGCGCCTGCGCGCGGGCATCGCCTGGCCGGCCTTCTTCGAGAATGACGGAAACGCGGCCACGCTGGCTCAGCTGCTGTGCGGCGCGGGGCTCGATCTTCAGGATTTCCTGCACATCAACCTCGGCACGTTCGTCGGCGGCGGCCTGGTGATGGGTGGCCGGGTCGTGCAGGGCCGACACGGCAATGCCGGCGCGCTCGCCTCGATGCCGGTCTGCGCCGGCGGCGCCAGCGACTATCTGATCCATCATGCGTCGCTCTACGCCCTGCCGACGGAGGGCGAGGCTGCCCGCGCTGCGTGGCTCGAGCGCTGTTGCGATGCGCTGCATTTCGCCGTGGTGGGTGCCAACAGCCTGCTCGACCTCGAGGCGGTGATCATCGACGGCGCCCTGCCTGCGGCGATGCTCGGTGTCATCGTGGAGGGGATCGAGCAGCGGCTTCGCAGCGATGTGCCGCCCGACTTTTTCGTGCCGCTGGTGCGTCAGGGTGTGCTCGGCGACTCGGCCGCCGCGACCGGTGCCGGACTGCTTCCACTGCACGCCAGCTATACGCCCGATCTGGCCGCGCTGGTGAAGGGGCCTGCCGCAGGCGGGGCCTGAGAGATTGTGCAGATCTGCCATTTCCCTGATTGACGCGATTAAATCACACTAGTAGATTTAGTCAAATCCCGGAGCGTGAAGACACGTCCGTATCAGGGGAGAGGTATGACAAGGCGTTCTGTCTCGAATCGATTCGTGCGGCCTGCGGACAGGGCCAGGTCGGAGTGCCGGCTTCGCGAGGCGCGCCATGGTTGAGGCGCCCTTCCTGATCGGTGCCGTCGAAGCAGGCGGCACGAAGTTTCTGTGCGGGGTCGCCGACCGTAACGGCGCGGTGCTGGCACAGGCCCGAATCCCGACCACGACGCCCGCAGAGACGCTGGGCGCGGCAACCGCCTTCTTCGCCGAGAATATCGCGCGCCACGGAACACTGTCGGCATTCTCGGTCGGCAGCTTCGGGCCACTGTCGCTCAACCCGATCGCACCCGACTATGGCTCGATCACCTCGACGCCGAAGGCGGGTTGGCAGGATGTCGATCTGCTCGGCTATTTCCGCCGCACGATCGATGTACCGATGGCCCTCGACACCGACGTCAACTGTGCGGCGGTGGGGGAGCGGCTGTTTGGGAGCGGGCAGGGGCTGGACACCTTCTGCTACGTGACTGTGGGCACCGGCATCGGCGTAGGCTTGCTGGTAGGCGGTGCCCCGCATGGCGGCGCCAATCATCCCGAGGCAGGACATATCCGTCTGCCGCGCGCGCCCGGCGACCATGATTTTCCCGGCATCTGCCCATTCCACGGCGATTGCCTCGAAGGGCTGGCGAGCGGGCCGGCGATGAAGGCGCGCTGGGGCGCAGCAGCTGAGACGCTTCCCGTCAACCATCCGGGCTGGGATATCGAGGCTGACTATCTCGCGGGGCTCTGCGCAACGCTCACCTACATTGTCCGTCCCGACCGCATCATCCTTGGTGGCGGCGTCATGGATTCGCATCAGATGCACGCCCGCGTGCGCCGTGCGCTGGTGGCCAAGCTCGCCGGCTACGACGCGAGCATGCGCAGCCTCGAAATGGACGAATATGTCGTACCGCCCACCGCAGGATCTTCGGCTGGGCTGACCGGCGCCTTCGCCCTCGCTTACCGCATCGTCACCCGACAGTGGCCGATGCACTGGGCGACCACGGCCTCGCTCATGGCCCCCTCGACCACGGAGTTCGCAAATGCATAACGTGTCCGCTTCCTTCGCTGGGGCGCCCAATGATGAGGCGCGCGCCTCCGTAGCGATCGTCCTCAGCGCCGCCGGCGCTGCCCTTGGTGGATTGCTGTTCGGCTTCGACACAGCGGTCATCTCCGGCGCCACCCAGGCATTGCAGGCGCAGTTCGGCCTGACCGATGCGATGCTCGGGTTCACCGTCGCCTCGGCGCTGATCGGCACCGTGCTGGGTTCGCTCGTCGCGGGCGCGCCGGCGGACCGGTTCGGGCGCAAGGCGGTGATGCTGACGGTGGCGATCGCCTATGTCGTCTCGTCGCTCGGTACGGGTCTTGCGCCCGATCTCAACACCTTCCTCATCTTCCGCTTCATGGGCGGGCTGGCGATCGGCGCGGCGTCGGTAGTGACGCCGATCTATATAGCAGAGGTCTCGCCTGCGCGGTTCCGCGGGCGGCTCGTCGCGATGAACCAGCTCAATATCGTGCTCGGCATCCTGATCGCCTTCCTGTCCAACTACGTCATCGCCGGGCTGGTCCCGCACGATGTCGCATGGCGATGGATGTTCGGCATCGTCGCGGTGCCGTCGGCGATCTTCCTCGCGGTCACGCTGCTGCTGCCCGAAAGCCCGCGCTGGCTGGCGATCCATGGGCATGCCGATCGCGCAAAGGCCGTGATGCAGCGGCTGGGCTTTGCCGATCCGCGTGCCGAACTGGCGCGTATCGAGTTCGCCGAAGCGCGGGAGGAAGCGGCGGGCAAGCCCCGGCTGTTCCAGCGCTCGCATTTCACCCCGGTCGCCTGCGCGATCGCGATCGCGATGTTCAACCAGCTCTCCGGCATCAACGCCTTGCTCTATTATGCTCCGCGCATCTTCGAGCTTGCCGGCGCCGGCGTCGACAGCGCGCTGCTTCAGTCGATCGCCGTAGGCGGCACCAACCTCGTCTTCACCGTCGGCGCGCTGTTCCTGATCGACCGCTTCGGGCGCAGGCCGCTGCTCTTTGTCGGATCGGTGATCTGTGCCGCGACGCTGCTGCTGGTCGGCTGGCAGCTCGAAAGCGCCAACCCCGACGGCACGCTGATCCTGTTCGGCCTGCTCGGCTTCATTGCGGCGTTCGCGATGTCGCAGGGGGCGGTGATCTGGGTATTCATCTCCGAAGTCTTCCCAAGCGGGGTGCGCGGCAAGGGGCAGGCGCTGGGCAGCACGACGCATTGGGTGATGGCGGCCGCGATCACCTGGGCCTTCCCGGTCTTTGCCGCCAGCGTCGGCGGCTGGGTCTTCGCCTTCTTCGGCGCGATGATGATGCTCCAGCTGGTGTGGACCTGGAAGTTCATGCCCGAAACCAACGGCATCGCATTGGAAGACATGAATTTGGGGAGCGTGCGCGCATGAAACGGCTGGCCATCATTCTTGCCGCGGCGGCGGCATTCACCTCGACGGCGGCGCTGGCGCAGCAGGCGGATCCACGGCCCGGCTATCACTATGGTCCCGCGCAGAACTGGATGAACGATCCCAATGGCCTCGTCTATTATGACGGCGAGTATCACCTGTTCTACCAGTACAACCCCCATGGCGACCGCTGGGGACATATGAACTGGGGCCATGCGGTCAGCCGCGATCTGGTGAACTGGGAAGAGCTTCCCGTCGCGATCCCCGAGACCGACGTGATGGCGTTTTCGGGCACTGCCGTCATCGATTGGAACAACACGACCGGCTTCGGCAAGAACGGCAAGCCGCCGATGATCGCCATCTATACCGGGCACAACCCGAAGACGGAGCGGCAGTCCCAGTATCTCGCCTACAGCAACGATCGCGGGCGCACCTTCACCATCCATGGCGAAGTGCTGGCGCTCGGTGACGAAAAGCACTTCCGCGACCCAAAGGTGTTCTGGCACGCGCCGACTAAGCGCTGGGTGATGGTGGTGCTGAAGGCCGCCGCGAACACTGCTGAAATCTACACGTCGCCCAACCTCAAGCAGTGGACCCATCGCAGCAGCTTCGGCCCTGCGGGCGGCCGCGGCAAATTCTGGGAATGCCCCGACCTGTTCGAGTTGCCCGTCGAGGGCGGCGCGCCGGGCGAGAAGCGTTGGGTGCTCAGCATCAATCTCGGCGACAATGCGGTTGGTGGCGGATCGGGCGGACAGTATTTCGTCGGCGACTTCGACGGTGAGAAATTCACGCCCGTGCCGGGATGGCCGTCTACTGCCCAGTGGATGGACTATGGCGCGGATTTCTATGCCACCATCTCGTGGAACGACATGCCCAAGAGCGACCCGCGCCGGGTCTGGATGGGGTGGGCCAATGACTGGCGTTATGCAGAATGGATCCCGACCTGGCCCGCACGCGGGATCATGACGGTGGCGCGCACGGTTTCGCTGCGCAAGATGGGGGAGGGCTACCACATCCTCCAGACGCCGGTGCGCGAGCTTGAAACGCTTCGCGGCGAACCGCGCCGCGCATCAGCGCTGGCTCTGTCGGAGACGCCGGTCCCGCTGCCGATCGAGGGCGGCAAGAGCGATATCGAGTTCGAACTCGACACCGGCACCGCCAATCAGGTGTCGATCGCGCTGACCGACGGCCAGGGCTGGCAGACGCGGATCGGGGTCAATCCCGCGGCGAACGAGGTGTTCGTCGACCGGACGCGCTCTGGTCCGCACTTCCATGACGGGTTCGCCAACCGGCATGTCGCGCCGGTCGATCTCAAGAGCCGCAGGGTCAAGCTGCGCGTGCTTGCCGATGAATCGATCGTCGAGGTGTTCGTCAATGACGGCCAGCAGACGATCACCGACCGCTTCTACCGCGGTGGCGGCGCGCTGACGTGGAGCGCAACGGCGCGCGGAGGGAAGGCGGTGATGAACCTCACCGCCTGGCCGATGCGCAACATCGGGAGCCGTAAATGAATCGATTGCGGACACGCTGAACTGAGGCCGCCCTCGCGGCACTGAACATCCAGGAACCCATCGGCCCGCTGCCGGCACCGCGCCGCCAGCGCTGGGGAAGCGCGTGCCGACGCCAGGTGAAATTCGAATGAAGACAAGAAACGAACGGGGAGAGTTTGGATGACTGAGAAGATGATCGGATTTCTGGCCACTGCCTCGCTAACGGCGCTGGTGATTGCCACCCCGGCCGCGGCGCAGGACACGCCTCCGGCCGCGGCGCAGGAGGCCGAGGAGCCCGCGGCGAACGATATCGTGGTGACCGGCTATCGGGCTGCGCTCGGCTCGGCAGCGGCGATCAAGCGCAACTCTGACTCGATCGTAGACGCGATCGTGTCGGAGGATATCGGCAAGCTGCCCGACAATAACGCCGCGGAATCGATCGCGCGTGTCACCGGCGTGACCGTGCTTCGCTACAATGACGAGGCCGGCGACATTCTGGTGCGCGGCCTTCCCGATGTGACGACCACCTTCAACAGCCGCGAATTCTTCACTGCGGACGATCGCAAGCTGCATTTGCAGGATTTCCCCGCAGGCGTCGCGGCGGGGATCGAGGTGTACAAGTCGGGCACTGCCGACCTGATCGAGCCGGGCCTTGCCGGTCTGGTCAACCTGCGCTCGCGCCGACCGTTCGACGTCAAGGATATGGAGATCGCGGGCGAAATCCGCGCCTCGTACAATGACCAGTCGCGGTCCTTCGATCCCGCGGGGAACCTCCTTCTCACCAAGCGCTGGGAAACCCCGATCGGTGAGATCGGCGCGCTGGTCAACTTCAGCTATGTCCGCACCACCTATCGCAATGCCGATCGCTATGCGGATTCGGCAGTGATCAGCCCGCAGCGCTTCAACATCGGCGACCCGGGCGACGACATTCCGGTCACGACGCCGGGCCTTGGCAATTTCCGCTTCCCCGCCAACGCCGGCAATTTCTACGAGAAGGGCGTCCGGCATCGCCCGGCGATCAATGGCACGATCCAGTGGCGGCCCACGCCTGACCTCGAAATTTATGCCGAAGGGTTGTGGCAGGCCTATCGCGGCGACGTGATGCGTGACGCGTTCAACGTCAATTTCGAACGGCGCAGTGCCAGCGGCGTGCTACCGACGATCTCCAACGTCGTGCTCGTGCCGGGCGAGCCATTGAAGGCGCAGAGCTTCACCAAGAGCGGCGGCTATGTTCCCGAATTCTTCCGCTCGACGCAGGATGACCGCACCGACACCTATCAGGCGGCGCTCGGCTTCAAGTGGGAGACGGGACGCGCGACCCTGTCGGGGGATTTCGCCTATACCTACAGCAAATATGAGGCGCAGGAGGATAGCGTCGACGCGCAGCTCGCCACCGCGCCGACGATCAATGTCGACTGGGATGTCCGCGGCTCGGCGATTTTCGACCTTGGCGGATATGACATCGAGAATCCCGCCAATACGCTTTGGCGCGGCTATTATCAGCGCGATTTCGTCACCAAGGGCGACGGCTATCAGGGCCGCGTCGACCTCGATCTCGAAACCGACATCGACTGGCTGCCAAGGCTCCAGTTCGGTATTCGCGCGACGGATCGCACGTCGATGGCGCAGAACAACAACCGCTATGCCTATACTGCCGGGCTTGGCCTGCGGCTCGACAGCCTGCCGACCGGACAACTCGAGCTTATCACCGATGGCTATCGCGGCGATCCGCAGCGCTTCCAGAACTGGCTTGCTGCGCCGCGCGGGGCGATCCGCGACAATGTCGAGCCGCTGCGCCAGCTGTCCTATTCATCGCTACAGCAACTCGTGCTGCTGTTCCCGAACGACGGCGGCATCCGCGAGGCGCTGGGCAAGTTCGCGACCGCCGAAATTCCGTTCGATCCATTCAACGGGTTCAGGGCCAAGGAGTCGAGCTACGCCGCCTATGCGCAGGGCAAATATGCGTTCGATCTCGGCGGGGTCGAGGTCGACGGGACGCTCGGCGTCCGCGTCGTCAATACCGACGGCACCTATTCGGGCTTTTCGCGGGTCGACGGCCTTCCGGTCGCGCAGGTGGCACGCCAGAATTATGTCGACGTGCTGCCCTCCTTCCTCTCGCGCTTCCGCTTCAGCCCGCGATTGCAGATGCGCCTTGCCTTTACCGAAACACGGACGCGCCCCGGCTTCGGGCAGCTCAACCCCTCGCTCAACATCACCCGCAACAATCCCGGACCCGATGGTTCCCCGCCGCGCTATGCGGCGTTCGGCAGCGGCGGGAACCCGGATCTTCAGCCGCTGACCTCTAAGAACTACGACACGACGCTCGAATATTATTTCTCGAAGAACGGCTCGGCCTCAATCGCGGCCTTCTATCGCGATCTCGATGGGTTCATCAGCAACTACACCCGCGATGTCGTCGATCCGGTCTATGGCCTAATCCAGATCAACCGGCCGGAAAATGCCGGCAAGGGGCGCATCAAGGGCGTCGAGGCGTCGGTCCAGACCTTCTTCGACTTCCTGCCGGGCTGGCTCTCGGGCTTCGGCGCGCAGGCCAACGTCACCTATCTCGATGGCACCAACGCGCTACCGCTAGCGCTGGGCGAGGGGGGACGTCAGGTGAAGCTCACCGGGCTCTCGACTTGGGCTTACAACCTCACCGGCTTCTACGAGAAGCACGGCATTTCGGCGCGGCTCTCCTACAATCGCCGCTCGGAGTTCGTGACGAGTTACAACCGTACCGCCAACGAGGTGCAATATGCGGGCGAGCTGACCCGCCCCATCTCGCGCCTCGACTTTTCGGTGTCCTACGACTTCACCCCGGGCCTGACGCTGGTCGGCAACGTCAGCAACATCCTGGGCGAGCCGTTCAACAACTACCGCTACTATAACGAGACCCAGTACTTCCCGCGCGATCTGCGCGTCGAGGGCCGGTATTTCAGCCTTGGCCTACGCTTCAAGATGTGAACCCCACGTCCCGCCGGTGCCTGCGCACTGGCGGGATATCGAACTCTGTCGCTATTCTGTTCGGGAGTTTGACGATGCGTAACATCTGCGCTCGCGTGGTGACGCCACTTGCCCTTCTCGGCACCCCTTTCGTCGCCGCTTGCGGCCAATCGCTTCCGGAGGTGGAGACCGGCCCCGTCGTCACCGTGCCGACGCCGGCACCCTCTTCTTCGCCGCCGCCGCCCAATCCGGGTGCTACCGCCGCACCGGTCTTCTTCGGCCTCGAAGCGAACGGGATCGGCGATCCCAACCTCTTTTTCGAGAATGGGCGCTACCACGTCTTCTACCTCCAGAACGAGGGCCGCCACCCGTGGCGGGTTTCCTCGTCCACCGATCTGTCCGCTTGGTCGGCGCCGATCGAGGCGGTGCCGGTGGGACCGGCCGGCGCGCCAGATTACTGGACCGGTAGTGGTAGCGTCGTCGCTGATCCTGCCGGCGGCTATCGGATTTTCTATACCGGTCACCTGCCCGATGGGGATCCGAAGGAAATCGTCATGGCCTCGCGCGCAAGCAGCCTGACGGGGCCATGGACCAAGCTCGCGACGCCGCGTTTTTCCGGTCTCCCGGACTACGACCGCTGGGACTTCCGCGATCCCTTCGTCTTCTGGAACGATGAGGCGAAGGCATGGTGGATGCTGCTGACCACGCGCAAGGGCGGGCAGGCGGTGATCGGTCTCTACACCTCGCCCGATCTCGATCGTTGGACGGCCGCGCCGCCGCTCTATGCCGAGGCGTCGCCGCTCAACTTGGAGGTGCCCGACCTGTTCCGGGAAGGGGACGACTGGTTCCTGCTCTATTCGGATCAGCGCGATGCCTCGCGTCAGACTCGCTATCTGAAGGCCGCAACTTCGGCCGGCCCCTATGCCTATGGCACCTATGATGCGCTGGATGGCCGCGGCTTCTATGCCGGCAAGACGGCAGGCACGGGCGCGAACCGCCTGCTGTTCGGCTGGGTCGCCCATCGCCGCGGAAAGCATGACGATGCGGACTTCGAATGGGGCGGCGATCTGGTGGCGCATGCGATTCGCCGCACGGACGAAGGCGCGCTCGCGGTCGATATCGCCGAGCCCGTGGCGCGGCAGTTCGCCAACGTCGCCGGACGACTGTTGCTCACGGCTCCGCAGGGCGATGCGATCGCCCGCGGCGCGCGCGTGACGGCCGATGTGACGGTGCGGCCCGGCAGCCGGTTTGGCGTCCGCTTCATCAAGGGCGCGCGCGCAGACGCGGTCGCGGAAATCGACACCGGCGCGCAGGAAGCACGCGTCGTTGTGGGTGGCCGGACCGCCGATGCGCCTCGGGTCGCCTTTCCGGCGAGCGCCGATGGTCGCTACCGCATCGACCTGCTGCTCGACCCCCGTCAGGGCTTTGGCATCCTCTATATCAACCGCTTTCGTGCACTGAGTTTTCGTTATTATGGTTTGAACGGAACCGCGCCGGCCTTCTATGCGGATGGCGGCTTTGTCGCGCTCGATGGCGAAGTACGCACGAAATGACACAGCCCAACCCGGAGAAGCATATGCGCATTGAATCCGCCTTTCTATTCGATCTCGACGGCACGCTCGTCGATAGCGTTTACCAGCATGTGCTCGCCTGGAAGGAGTCGCTCGACACCGAGGGGATCGAGCTCGCCGTATGGCGCATCCATCGCAACATCGGCATGAGCGGTGGTCTGTTCACCAACCAGCTACTCCGGGAGACCGGTATCGAGATCAGCGAAGCGATCGTCGACCGGCTGCGCGAAGGGCATGCGGCCGCCTATAAGCGGCACGCCGGTAGCGTGCGGGCACTCCCCGGCGCGCCTGAGCTTCTCGGCTATCTCACCGATGCCGGGATCCCTTGGGCGATCGCCACGAGCGGGCGGATGGAGACGGCGGCGGTCAATCTCGAGATTCTCGGTGTTGATCCGGCCCGGATTCCCGTCGTGACGCGGGACCAGGTCAAGTACGCCAAGCCAGATCCTGACCTGTTTCTGGCGGCAGCGGAACGGCTGGGCGTGCCGATCGAAAACGCGCTGGTCATCGGAGACAGCATTTGGGACATGCTGGCGGCGACCAGGTGCCGCGCTCTGGGCGTGGGCCTGCTCAGCGGCGGCTATGGCGCTGACGAACTGCGTCAGGCGGGCGCGATTCGCGTCTATGATGATCCTGCCGATCTGTTACGGAAGATCGATGAGGTCGCCGCCCGGCGCTGAACCGCTATCGATGATCGATGGCAGGGGGCTGCGCACGGCTTCGATCAGCAACGCCTTTTCGGCTATCCCGCAGCAAGGGCCGCCCTCACCGGAGGCCTGATCGCCCGCAGCTCCAGCCTGAACTTCAAGAGAAAGGAGCCATTGTATGAAGCCGCCCATTGGTCGGGACACCAAGCTTTGTATGTCGCTCTCGGCCCGACCGGGCAATGCCGGTTCGCGATTGCACAACTTCCTCTATGAAGCGCTCGGGCTCGACTATGTCTACAAGTCCTTCTCGACAAAGGATCTGCCAGCTGCGATCGGCGGAATCCGTGCGCTCGGCATTCGCGGCTGCGCCATTTCGATGCCGTTCAAGGAGGCTGTCATCCAGCTGCTCGATGGCCTCGAGCCATCGGCCGAGGCGATCGACAGCGTCAATACCATCGTCAACGACGACGGAGTTCTCACTGGCTATAACACCGACTATGTCGCGGTGCGCGAGTTGCTTGTCTCCCGGCGGATCGATCCGACGACACCTTTTCTCCTGCGGGGCAGCGGGGGCATGGCCAAAGCCGTCGTTGCGGCCCTTCGCGATGCCGGCTTTCGCAAGGGGACTGTGGTGGCTCGGAACACTGAAGCTGGTCCGGCGCTCGCCGCGACTTATGGCTATGATTGGGCGAGCGAGCTTCCCCGCGACGACGTGCCGTTTTTGATCAACGTGACGCCGCTCGGCATGGAGGGGGCGGAGAGCGAATCGCTTGCGTTCCCAGCAGAGCAGATCGACGCGAGCTCGATCGCCTTTGACGTGGTGGCACAACCTGCGGATACGCCCTTCCTCAAAGCGGCGCAGGGGGCAGGCAAGATGATCATCTCAGGCGCAGAAGTCATCGTCCTGCAGGCCGTGGAGCAGTTTGCCCTCTACACCGGTGTTCGCCCGTCGGACGAGCAGATTCGTGCCGCTGCAGCCTTCGCCCACGGCGAGGCGATCGCTGCGCGATTGAGCGGCTAAGACGCCTCTTCGGCGGTGAGGAAGGCAGTTGCGCGAATTTGGAGGAGCGACTGGGTGTTCAGCTCCTGCCGTTCGTTTACTATGTCCGGTATCGCAGGAATTTCGGCGCGCATCCCTTCGGACGCCGCTTATCGTGCAGGCAGTATGATGGGTGGAGTTTGAATGATAACGGAAGCAAGCGTCCGGCGCGCGATAGATCACCTCGGTGCCCTTGGCGACACGGACCTGTTCCCGCGTCTGCCGGAGATGCGCTGCTTCCTCGAGCGACCGGGCGCAATCGCAGAGGATTTTGAGAAGCTCAACATCGGCCAATATACGCCGACCGGTCCGGTGGAGACGCTGACGCCAAAATCCTGGCTGGGCTTCAGGATCGCCCATCAGCTCACCGCCGCAGACAATGTCATTTACCTCGCGGCTCTTTTGGATTGCGCGCCGATGCTGGAGGCAGCGCGTTTGCCCAAGGAGGACAATGAAGCCTTCGCGTATCGCTTCGCCGAAGGGGAGGCGATACGGATTTTCGAGCCGGCGCGCGGTTACCACCAGTGGCTCGCGCACCTGTCAGACTTTGGAGGTCCGGAGAACCCGTTCGCTGAGGATCGCCCGGCGATCATCTCCGATATCTCCGACTTCTATCAGCGCATCTACTTCCACCGTATCGAGAATGTGCTGCAGGACGCCGGCTGCCCGAAGGCGCCCTCCGACCTTATCAAGAAGATCATCAAGACATCGCGTGCGCGCCAATCCTACGGGCTCCCGGTGGGGACCGCGGCCTCCCGCCTACTGGCTGAGTGCCTTCTGCACGACACCGACATGCTGCTCAAAAATATGGGCGTCAAGTTCACGCGCTATGTCGACGATTTCAGGATCGCCGTCCCGCCCGGGATGGAGGCTCATTCGATACTGTGCCGGATCGCCGAGCATTTAATGGTGACTGAGGGGCTGTCACTCAACGTTACCAAGACGAAGCTCACCAGTGTCTCGGAGATCGAGAGGGGCTCGAAGTCGCGGCTGCAGGATGTCTTCACTTCGGTCGAGATGGAGCGGATGCAGGCCTTCATCTCGCTCAGCTACGGTGATGATGAGGACGATCCGCCGGAAGAGGATGCAATCTCGAACCCGTTCCTGACCGCTGCCATCCTGCAGGAGCGATTGGATACGATCGGTGACAAACGCGGTATCGATCTGTCGGTGTTCAAGGCGATACTGCGGGCGCTTCGCTTCTTGCCCGATGTAGATGCACTTAACCTAATCGAGAAGCATGCCGATCTACTCTACTATGTGCCGCGCGAGTTCTGCATGGTCCTGAACGCGGCGTCGAAGCAGAAGGAGTTCCCGGCAGAGGTCGTCAAGAAGCGCGTGATCGAGCTCCTCGCTCTCCCACCGTTCACCGATCTTGCCTATGTCAGATCTTGGCTGCTCAATCTGTTTGTTGATGGCACCTTGCCGGTGTCGCTCGCCGACTGGCAGACCTATGATTTTAGCCGCAGCATCATCGAGCGTCGCGCACAATTCTTTCTACGTGGGCTTGCCAACGACCGCTCATATTTCCGAGCGCTGAAGACCCAGCTCGGTTCACTCAGCGAATGGGACAAGCCAGCGGCGCTGATGGCGGCGATGTGCCTGCCGCTCGACGAATACAAGACTTGGCTTTCCAGCGCGGTTGATCAGCTCGCGATGCCCTTCGCATCGACCTACACGACATGGTTGCGAGACAATCACGGCAAGCTGTTTGCGATGCTATCGGAACCACAGCGACCGGTATGCACTTCGCTGTAACGCAGGGAACCAAAGGTTGCTTTCTAATTCGGCCAAGATTTCGCGAAACGGCAGCTGTCCGAGAATCGAAGCCTTGAAGCCGCCGGGCGGTTAACGCCCAGTTTCGTTAGCCTGCTTGGTGTCATTCAGTAATCGTCAGGGTTGGCGGAAGCGGTGGGATTCGAACCCACGATACGGTTTCCCGCATGCTGGTTTTCAAGACCAGAGCCATCAACCACTCGGCCACGCTTCCATACCGATCGCCCGTAAACTGCTTACTATATGCTTACGAACGATTTTATTCGCTTCCCGACCCGATCACCGCAAGACCGGAAGCTATTGAAATATCGGTCTAATTTATTACCTTTCGCCGTTCCCCGACTTTACCCTTGCCAGTTTTCAAGACCGCTGCCTTAAACCACTCGGCCACCTGTCCGCTGTGGCTCGGCCATATCGCCGGTCCGCGGCGAGGGGAAGGGGCCGCGTGACCGCATCCATCATTACGTCATCGACCTGTGGTGCTGCTGGTGAGACGAAAAGGGATTCCCGTACCGCCGTCGCTATGGCATCCAAGAGGCTAGGGGGAAGACGATGCGTTATTTTCTGTTTTCTGCCGCTCTTCTGGTTTCCGCCGTGGTACCCCAGAGCAGCAATCTTGTAGTGACGCCGGCGCTTGCGCAAAGCGAGGACGGTTTCCAGTCGTTCCTCGCCGGATTGCGCGGCCAGGCCGAGCGCCAGGGGATCAGCCGTCAGACGCTGGACAGCGTGCTGCCGACGCTGAGCTATAATCCGCGCGTGATCGAACTCGATCGCGCGCAGCCCGGGGGCGCGGCCAATGCGCCGATTCCCGCCTTCGCTCCCTACAAGGCGCGCCATGTCGACGCCGCGCGGATCAATCGCGGCCGCGCCAAATATCAGCAATTGCGCGGCAATCTTTCGCGAATCGAACGCGAGACGGGCGTGCCCGAGGCGATCATGGTCGCGATCTACGGCCACGAGACCAACTACGGCGCCTATACGGGTGATTTCGACCTGCTGCGCGCGCTGGCGAGCCTTGCCTATGAAGGGCGTCGCCGCGCGCTGTTCACCGCCGAATTCCTCGCCGCACTCAAGATGATCGATCAGGGCGTGCCGCGCAATCGGCTGGTCGGAAGCTGGGCGGGGGCCACGGGCTATCCACAGTTCCTGCCCTCGATCTATCTCCGCCTCGCCAGGGACGGCGACGGTGATGGGCGCAAGGATATCTGGACCAGCGAATCCGATGCGCTCGCCTCGATCGCCAATTATTTCGTCAATGCGGGCTGGCGGCCCAATGTCCCCTGGGGCGTGGCGGTGCGTGTTCCCGCGAGCCTGGACCGCTCCGCCATCCGGTCGAAGCTGGTCTCGCCACGCTGCGCGCGCGTGCATGATCGGCACAGCCAGTGGAAGACGATGGCAGAGTGGAAGCGCCTGGGCGTAACGCCGATCGGCTATCCCGCGCCGCGCGAGACCGAGCTTGCATCGCTGCTCGAGCCCGACGGCCCGGGCCAGACGGCGTATCTGCTCACCGGAAACTACCGGGTCATCCTCGATTACAACTGCTCCAATTTCTACGCGCTGTCGGTGGGGCTGCTCGCGGATGAAGTGGCGCGCTGACGCCACCCTTGCCGCGCTGGCGGCCGTGCTGCTGCTCGCGGCGTGCGGGCCTGCAGCCACACCGGGGACAGGGCGTACGCCCGAAGCCGTGGTCAAAAAGGCAGCGTTCGTTCCGACGGCCGTTCTGGCAAAGCCCGTCAAATTCGTGCCGCGCTACGAAGCGACGGGCTATGCAAGCTGGTACGGCGACGAACTGCGCGGCCGCCCCACCGCCAGCGGCGAGGCGTTCGATCCCGACGGGCTCACTCTGGCGCACCGGACCTTGCCACTGTCGAGCTATGTCGAGGTGACCGCGCTCGACACGGGAAGGCGCATCGTCGCACGCGTCAACGATCGGGGACCGTTTTCCAACGACCGGCTGGTCGATCTATCGCATGGCGCCGCGCGCCGGCTCGGCATTTCGGGCGATGGTCATGCGCGCGTGCGGATACGGCGCGTGCATGCCGGTGAGGCGCGGGCAATGCCTGCGAGTGCCCTCCCAGGTCCGGCGCGACCGGCCTCCCGCCCCGCGCCCGAGGGCGTGCCACGCTATGTGCAGGTGGCGGCCTTTGCGAGTCGGGAGCGTGCCCGCGCCATGGCAGGTCGCATCGGTGCACGCGCCGATCGCGCGGGTGCGGTGTACCGGGTGCGTTTCGGACCGTTCCTTGACGAAGCGGGTGCCAAACAGGCGTTGCGCGACGTGGCGGCAAAGGGCTATCCCGAAGCACAGATTCTGCCGGATTCCGCGCCATGAATTTCACCACGCCCCACCGAAAGGCTCCGATGAAACCCCTTATTCTTCCCTCGCTGTTCGCGCTCGCGCTTGCCGTTCCCGTCAGTGCGGCCGCCCCGCCCTATGAGTCGGCGGCGCCGATCGCCTATATGGAAGACCTGTCCTCGGGCGCGGTGCTCTATTCCAAGGGCGCCGACCAGCGCATCCCGCCCGCATCGATGGCGAAGATGATGACGGTCTATGTCGCCTTCGACATGATCAAGCGCGGCGAACTGAAGCTCGACCAGAAGTACATGGTCCGCCCCGAGACCTGGCGCCAGTGGCACGGCCCCGCCGCGGGCTCGACGATGTTCCTCGAGACCGGCGAGCAGGTGAGCGTGAAGGACCTGCTCCACGGCATCGTCACGCTGTCGGGCAATGACGCCTGCGTCGTGCTCGCCGAAGGCATTGCGGGCACCGAAGCCGCGTTCGCGCAGCGGATGAACGACGCCGCGAAGAAGCTCGGCCTCACCAACAGCCATTTCGGCAACTCGAACGGCTGGCCAGACGAGGGTGTGACCTATGTCACTGCGCGCGACCTTGCGAAGCTCGCCAAGGCGACGGTCGAGGAGTTCCCCGATCTCTACAAGGCCTTTTACAGCCAGGCCGATTACACGCGGACGCTGTCCGACGGCAAGACGATCACGCAGGCCAATCGCGATCCGCTGCTCGGCCGCGTGACCGGCGCCGACGGTCTCAAGACGGGGCACACCGAAGAGGCCGGCTATGGCTTCACGGGCTCGGCGCAGCAGAACGGCCGGCGCATCGTCATGGTCGTCTCGGGCCTCACCAGCTTCAACGGCCGTATCGAGGAATCGGTGCGCTTCATGGATTGGGGCTTCAGGGCGTGGACCGCCAAGCAGATCGTGTCCAAGGGCAAGCGCGTCCAGACCGCCGAGGTCCAGCTGGGCGACGAGAGCGAAATCGGGCTGATCGCGCCGCGCGACATCGCGGTCACGCTGCCCGGCGGTTCGGCGTCGAACATGAAGGTGTCGGTGGTCTATAACGGCCCGATCAAGGCGCCGATCAAGAAGGGCCAGCACATTGCCGACCTGGTGGTGACGACACCCGACACACCGCCCCAGACCATGCCGCTCGTCGCCGAGAGCGATGTCGGCGAGGCAGGCTTTTTCGGCCGCGCCTGGACGGGGCTGATGTCGCTCTTCGGCTAGGCCATGATCCGCGGGGTCGGCGCTATGGCAGCATCGACCCCGTTTCGACGAAGCGCTGGTGCCAGGACAGTGCTTCGGGCAGGATCGTCGGGGACTGCAATCCGTAGGACTCCTTGAGCGCGCGCGCATAATAGTCCGCGAGCAGCGGCCGGTAGTTGGGGTGCGCGCAATTCTCGATGATCACCTGCGCGCGCTGCTTTGGGCTGAGCCCGCGCAGATCGGCGAGTCCCTGTTCGGTCACGATCACCGCGACGTCCTGCGTGATATGGTCGACATGCGAGGCATGCGGCACGATCGCCGAGATCTTGCCGCCCTTGGCGGTCGAAGGGGTCATGAAGATCGAGAGGAAGGCATTGCGCGCGAAATCGCCCGATCCGCCGATGCCGTTCTGGATACGCGATCCCATGATATGCGTCGAATTGACGTTGCCGTAGATGTCGGCTTCGATCAGTCCGTTCATCGAGATGCAGCCGAGACGACGGATCAGCTCGGGATGGTTGCTGATCTCCTGCGGGCGCAGCAGCAACCGGTCGCGGAACGAATCCATCCGTGCGTTGAGCGACGCGGCAGCCTCGGGGCTCAGCGAGAAAGCGGTGCCCGATGCGAAGCGCAGCCGCCCGCTAACCATCAGGTCGAGCATGCCGTCCTGGATCACCTCGGTATAGGCGGTCATGTTCTCGAAGGGGCTGTCGACCAGCCCGGTCAGCACGGCATTGGCGATGTTGCCGACGCCAGATTGCAGCGGCAGCAGATGCGGGGGCAGCCGCCCCATTTTCACTTCATGCTTCAGGAATTCGAGCAGGTGCCCCGCAATGCGTCGCGCTGTGTCGTGGGGCGGGGTGAAGGGTGCGTTGCGATCGGGAATGTTGGTTTCGACGATCGCGACGATCTTGTCGGGATCGACGCGGAAGCAGGTCTCACCGATCCGGTCCTCCGGGCGAACCAGCGGGATCGGCACACGATCGGGCGGCAGCGCGGTGCCGTAATAGATGTCGTGCATCCCCTCCAGCGCGGGGTTCTGCCAGCTGTTCACCTCAAGGATTACCTGCCGCGCGCGATCGAGCCAGGTCTTGTTGTTGCCGATCGAGGAGGAGGGGACGAGCGCCCCGTCCTCCCGGATCGCGGTCACCTCGATCACCGCGGTGTCGAGCGCCCCCAGAAAGCCCTGCCACGCCATCGGCGCGACCTGGCTCAGATGCATGTCGAGATATTCCATCTCGCCGCGGTTGATCTTCTCGCGGCAGATCGGATCGGAGTTGTAGGGCAGGCGGAATTCGACGCCATCGGCCCTGGCCAGCGCGCCGTCGAGCTCGGGCCCGGTCGAGGCGCCGGTCCAGACGCGAAGCCGGAATGGGTTTCCGGCCGCATGCTCCGCCTCCATCCGCGCGGCGAGCGCGAGCGGCACCGCCTTCGGATAGCCTGAACCGGTAAAGCCGCTCATGCCGACCGCGGTGTCGCGCGCGATCATCGCCGCGGCTCCTTCCGCGCTGGTGACCCTGCCGCGCAGCGATGCGTTCCTGATCCGGCTGTGCTCCATCGACCTCTTCCTTGGAGAGATATGATTCCGCTTTGGTCGGGCCGGGGTCATAGAACGCGCCGAGAGCGAGGAACACCCGGAAAAACGGCTCAAATCGGCCCTTTCAGCGAGGCAGCCAGTGTCTCCTTGTTGTCAAAGGGAAAAACCGGATAGTAGGCGCAATGCACCCGAGCACGAAAACCCGAACCCATGGCTGAAAAGGCGGACGACGCGCACGCGCGCGGATGCTTCATCGTTGTCGAGGGCGGCGACGGATCGGGCAAGGGGGGGGTGATCGAGGCGCTTTCTGCAGCGCTCACCGGTGCGGGCAAAGACCCGATCGTCACGCGCGAACCCGGCGGCACCGAGGAAGGCCTGAAGTTGCGCGAATTGCTGCTTTCGGCGCAGGGCGCGGTCTGGGACGAGGGTGCTGAGCTGCTGCTGATGACAGCAGCGCGCATCCAGCACGTCAAGCGCGTAATCCGCCCCGCGCTCGAGGCGGGCCGGATCGTGTTGTGCGACCGCTTTGTCGGCTCCACGCTGGCCTATCAGGGCGCCGGCCGCGGCATTTCCGAGCAACTCATCCGCAATCTGCATCGCGACCTTGTCGAGGATATCTGGCCCGACATCACGGTGCTGCTCGACGTCGATCCCCGCACCGGGCTGGCACGCAGCCGCGCGCGACTGGGCGACGCCGGCATCGACGAAGGCCGCTTCGAGGATCTCGACATCGGCTTTCATGATCGCGTGCGCGCGGGGTTCCTTGATCAGGCGAAGCGCGACGCCGCGCGCACGCTCGTGATCGATGCTTCCCGCGCGGCCGATGAAGTCCGTATCGATTCAGTGGCGCGGGTACTCGCACGTCTGGAGGCTTTGACGGCATGACGTCACTCCTCGGCCATGATGCTCAGATCGCTGCGTTTTGCGACGCAATGGCGAGCGGAAAACTCCATCATGCATGGCTGCTCGCTGGCCCGCAGGGTATCGGCAAGGCGCGCTTCGCCGACATGGCGGCGCTGCGCCTGCTCGCCGAAGCAGCGGGGCCGCCACCCGGCGGGCAAGGGCTCCATGTGAGCCCCGACCACCCCACCGCAAAGCTGGTTGCAGCGGGCAGCCATCCCGATTTCAAGCGGCTTGAACGATTGGCAAAGGACGGCACCGGCGAACTGGCGCGCAACATCCCGATCGCGCAGGTGCGCACGCTGCAGGCGATGTTCATGACCACCCCCTCAATGTCGTCGCGCCGCGTGATCGTGATCGACGCGATCGACGATCTCGAACGCGCCGCGGCCAACGCGTTGCTCAAGAATCTCGAGGAACCGCCCGCGGACACGGTGTTCCTGCTGGTCAGCCATGC
This sequence comes from Sphingobium sp. FW306-1B-F04DB, assembly GCF_058781925.1. Taxonomy (NCBI): domain Bacteria; kingdom Pseudomonadati; phylum Pseudomonadota; class Alphaproteobacteria; order Sphingomonadales; family Sphingobiaceae; genus Sphingobium; species Sphingobium sp. FW306-1B-F04DB. The sequence continues at coordinate 239,774 of NZ_JBYSXE010000001.1, forward strand.
GCCGGGGCGTCTGTTGCCGACGATCCGGTCGCGTTGCCGGTTGCTGCGCTTCTCCGCGCTCGGGGCGGCCGAGATGGGGCGCGTGCTGCGCGCAGAACTCCCCGACGCCGATGAGGGCGAGATCGCAGCGCTCGTGCGCGCAGGCGAGGGATCGCCGGGCCGCGCGCTGGGCTTTGCCGGGCTCGATATCGCCGGGCTTGACGAGGCGATGGACTATCTGGCGGCAAGCGGCGACCCCGGCAACGCGACGCGGATCGCGCTCGCCAAGAGCCTTTCGGCCAAGCCCGCCCAGCTGCGCTACGAGGCGTTCCTCCAGCGCGCGCCCGGCTTCATCGCGCGCGCTGCCGAGCGACGCCAGGGGCAGGCGCTCGCCGACGCCATCGTGCGATGGGAAGAATGCCGCACCCTCGCATCGAGCGCGGTTGGCCTCTCGCTCGATCCGCAGACCGTGGTCTTCCAGATCGGCACGCTGATCGCAGGGCTGGCGCCGGCGCGAAGCGAGCGCTGAGGGGCCGTGCACCCGAGTACCCCGGCGAAGGCCGGGGTCCAATGTGACAAGACCGCGTGTGTGAGTCCTGGCCCCGGCCTTCGCCGGGGTACTCAGCGTACGCCTGCGTGGCCGAAGGCGCCACGCACATCAAACCTCTTCAAATGTAGGATTTCGTCTGTCACGCTCGAAACCATGCGCTGCACCGAACATCCTGGCCCCGCTTTCGCTCGATCGCCACTGATCGAAAAAATCGATCTGTGGCCGGGGGCAAAGTGCAGGTTTTTCCGACCTTTGAACGGTGTGAATTTCGCACCTATTAATGAATGAAATCGATCAATCGGGATGAAAGCCACAGTCTCCGCCCACTGCCACGCACCTATTTGATTCGAACCGATTCCGCCCTAAAGCCACTGCCATGTCCCAGCCTTTCTATATCACCACCGCCATCAGCTATCCTAATGGCCGCCCGCATATCGGCCATGCCTATGAGGCGGTCGCCACCGACGCGATCGCACGCTTCCAGCGGCTGATGGGACGGGACGTGTTCTTCATGACGGGGACCGACGTCCATGGGCTGAAAATGGCGCAGACCGCGCGCGACCGCGATATGCAACCCGGCGCGCTCGCGGATGAAATGTCGGCTTATTTCAAGCAGATGGATGATGTTCTAAACATCTCCTATGATCGCTTCATCCAGACCAGCGAGCCCGATCATCACGCCGCGAGTCAGGCGATCTGGAAGGCACTCGAGGCCAATGGCGACCTCTATCTCGATCGCTATGAGGGCTGGTACTCGGTTCGCGACGAGGCCTTTTACGACGAGAAGGAACTGGTCGAGGGCGAGGGCGGCGAAAAGCTGTCGCCTCAGGGCACGCCCGTTACCTGGACCGCCGAGGAAAGCTGGTTCTTCCGCCTGTCCAAATATCAGGAACCGCTGCTGAAGCACTATGCGGCGAACCCCGATTTCATCCGCCCCGAAAGCCGGCGGAACGAGGTGCTGCGCTTCGTCGAGGGCGGGCTGGCGGATCTATCGGTCTCGCGCACCAGCTTCGACTGGGGGGTGAAGGTGCCCGACAGCGAGGGCCATGTCATGTATGTCTGGCTCGACGCGCTGACCAACTACCTGACCGGCGTCGGCTATCCGGGCGACACCGCCGAGTTCCGCAAATACTGGCCCGCCGATTATCACATCATCGGCAAGGACATCGTCCGCTTTCACGCGGTCTACTGGCCCGCCTTCCTGATGTCGGCAAACATCGCGCTGCCCAAGCAGGTGTTCGGCCACGGCTTCCTGCTCAACCGCGGCGAGAAGATGTCCAAATCGCTGGGCAATGTAGTCGATCCGATCGATTATGCCGGGCGCTTCGGCGTCGATCAGCTGCGCTATTTCCTGCTGAGCGAGGTCACCTTCGGCAATGACGGCAGCTATAGCGAGGAAGCGATCGTCACGCGCTGCAACGCCGACCTTGCGAACAGCTTCGGCAATCTTGCGCAGCGCACGCTGTCGATGATCTACAAGAACCTAGATGGCCGCCTGACAGAAAGGCCACAGGGCGAAGACACTGCGAATGAAGGCGAACTTCACGGCTTCCAGCTTAGAAATATGGTACGCCAGGCATCTGCGGATGTTGTTCCGGAAGCATTTGGGAGGCTCGCGCTGAGCGAGGGGATCAATGCCTGGATTGGAGCCGTTTATGCGTGCAACCAGTACGTCGACGCACTAGCGCCTTGGGCGCTTCGTAAATCAGATCCGCAAGCTATGGCCAAAGTCTTGGCAACCTTGTTTACTTGTATCCGCGATTTGGCAATTGCTATCCAACCTGTCATTCCGGCGTCCGCCACAAGACTTCTGGACCAGATGGGCATTCCCGCGGACGAGCGCAGTTTTTCTGCGCTGGCCGATGCTGGCTGGTATGACCGGCTCGCGGCGTCGGGCTTCACTTTGGCGCCGCCGAGCCCCATCTTTCCGAGGCTTGAGCTACCCGCCGGGGAATGACCGATGTTCGTCGATAGCCACTGCCATCTGAACTATAAGGGTCTGATCGAGGATCAGGCGGCGGTGCTCGATCGTGCGCGCGCCGCGGGCGTTGGCATGATGCTCAATATCTCGACGCGTGAGCGCGAATGGGACGACATCATCGCCACCGCCGAGCGCGAGGATGATGTCTGGGCGACGGTGGGTATCCATCCGCACGAGGCCGACGAGCATCCCCATGTCGATACCGCCAAGCTGGTCGCCAAGGCAGCGCACCCACGCGTCATCGGCATCGGTGAAACCGGGCTGGACTATTATTACGACCATTCGGACCGCGGCCAGCAGCAGAAGAGCTTTCGCGCGCATATTGCGGCATCGCGCGAAACCGAGCTGCCGCTGATCGTCCATACGCGCGACGCCGAGGCTGATACCGCGGATATCCTGCGCGACGAGATGGGGAAGGGCGCCTATCCGGGCGTGATCCACTGCTTCACCGCCAGCGGAGAATTCGCCGATATCGCGATGGAGCTTGGCCTCTACATTTCGATCTCGGGGATCGTGACCTTCAAAAACGCGAAGGATCTGCAGGAAACCGCGGCGCGGATACCCGCTGATCGGCTGCTGATCGAGACCGACTCGCCCTTCCTCGCGCCCGTGCCGCATCGCGGCAAGACCTGCGAACCGGGCTATGTCGCGGATACCGCGCGCTTCCTCGCCGATCTGCGCGGCGAGAGCGTCGAGGCGCTGGCCGAGCAGACCACGCGCAACTTCCGCGCGCTCTTCACCAAGGCGACTGCGTGAAGGTCAGGATACTGGGCTGCGGCACATCCTCGGGCGTGCCGCGGATCGGCAATGACTGGGGCGACTGCGATCCGAACAATCCAAAGAACCGCCGGCGTCGCGCCTCGATCCTCGTAGAGAGCGCAACGACGCGGATCCTTGTCGATACCTCGCCCGATCTGCGCGAGCAGCTGCTCGATGCCGATGTGGCGGATGTCGATGCCGTGATCTGGACGCACGACCATGCCGATCACTGCCACGGCATCGACGATCTGCGCCAGCTCTTCCACGCACGCGGACGGCCCGTCAGCGGCTATGCGTGCGCCGAAACGCTTGACTCGCTGCGCAGTCGCTTCGCCTATGCCTTCGACGGCAAGGACGGCTATCCGCCGACGGTTACCGGCCACATGCTGGCCGAAGACTGGCAGTTGGGAGATATCCGGATTCGCGTGGTGGATCAGCCACACGGCAGCATCACATCGGCGGGGTTGCGCTTTGAGGGTCCCGATGGAACGATCGGATATTCTACCGATTTCAACATATTGACCGATGATATGGCCAGGCTGTTCGAAGGCGTGGATATCTGGGTGGTCGATGCGCTACGCTACCGCCCGCATCCGACGCATCCGCATCTGGCACAAACGCTGGGATGGATCGCCGCACTCAAGCCCGGGCGCGCGGTGCTCACGCATATGGACCAGTCGATGGATTATGCGACATTGTGCGCGGAGCTTCCCAGCGGCGTCGTACCGGGCTGGGACGGGCTTGAGCTGGAGACATGATGACCGACGATCAGAGCATCAATCTCATCTGGGGTGTCGGCGCACTGGTTCTTGTCGGCAGTTCGCTGCTCGCGCGCCGAATGCCCATCCGAAGCACGCTCAAGATGGCATTGGGCTGGATCGCGATTTTCGCGGCGATGTTCGTCGTCTTCGCCTTTCGTCATGAACTTGGAATCGCCTGGGGGCAGGTGAAGCTCGCGGCGCTCGGCCAGCACGCCGAAGCGCCCGGCGCGCCGCTCCGGATTGCCATGTCGGAGGACGGCCATTTCTGGGCCAACGGCACGATCAATGGCCATTCTGCGCGCTTCCTGATCGACAGCGGCGCGACGACTACGGCACTGTCGCGCGAAACCGCCGAGGCGGCGGGCGTCGATATCGACCAGAGCGGCTTTCCCGTCGTTGTCGAAACCGCGAACGGCATGGTCGAGGCACGGCGCGGCCGGATTGCGAGGCTGGAGATCGGATCGATCACCCGCAGCGACCTCGGCGCGACGGTATCGCCCGAGCTGGGCGATCTGAACCTGCTGGGAATGAACTTCCTGTCGAGCCTGAGGAGCTGGCGCGTCGAGGGACGAACGCTGATTCTTGAGCCTTGAAGGAAGAGATGGCTCCCCGGGCCTGATTCGAACAGGCGGCCGTCCGATTAACAGTCGGATGCTCTACCGCTGAGCTACCGGGGAATATCGCCAAAGCGAGGCGCGCCTATAGCAGCGGCTTTCGCGGCTTGGCAAGCACTCCACTGCACATTTTTCGCCTCAGATGGCGAACTGTTCCATCGCGATCCGGTCGTCGAGCGCATGCTCGGGATCGAACATCAGCGTCAGCGTGGCGGAAGGATCGATCGCGATCTCGACGCGCACGACGTCGCGGATTTCGCGCTGGTCGGCCACCGCGCTGACCGGGCGCTTGGCGGGGTCGAGGACCCTGAAGGTGAAGCGCGTTTTTTCAGGCAGGATCGCTCCGCGCCAGCGGCGTGGGCGGAAGGGACTGATCGGGGTCAGCGCCAGCATGGCTGAGCCGAGCGGAAGAATCGGCCCCTGTGCCGAGAAGTTGTATGCGGTCGACCCCGCGGGCGTGGAGACGAGGACACCATCGCACACCAGTTCGGGCAGCACGACGTGCTTGTTGACCATGACCTCGATCGTGGCGGTCTGGCGCGTCTCGCGCAGCAGCGAGACCTCGTTGATCGCGGGCATCGAGAATCGCTCACCCTCGATCGTCTCGGCGTCCATACGCAGCGGGGTCACCGCGAAGGCCCTTGTACGCGAAATCCGGTCCTCCAGCAGATCGGAGCGCCACTCGTTCATCAGAAAGCCGACTGTGCCGAGGTTCATGCCAAAGACGGGCACGATCCTGCGGCGCTCGAGCATCGCGTGCAGCGTCTGGAGCATGAAGCCGTCGCCGCCCAGCACGACGATCATGTCGGCGCGCTCCGGCTCGACCCATTGGTACATCTCGCGCAGCTGCGCCGCGGCTTCCTGGGCTGCGGGAGTGGGGGAAGCAATCAGCCCCCGCGTCGGTTCGGGATTCATCCGCCGGTTACGCTCATATGCCGTTCGACCGCGGGCGCGGCATCGCGTTGGTCGATGTGGAAATCGTGACGCGCGGGCTTCAGTCGCAGCGCCTCGTCAATCAGCGGGTCGACCGCGTCTATCCCGCCTTCGCGCAGCGCCGCCTTGAGGTCGACGCGATCATCATGCCCCAGACACATATAGAGCCGCCCCGAAACGGTGAGCCGGATGCGATTGCATCCATCGCAAAAATTGCGCGTCAGCGGCGAGATCAGTCCCAGCCGGACGCCAAGCTCCTCGACGCGCCAATAGCGGGCGGGACCGCCGGTGCTGTAGTCGAGCGGTCGCAATGTGAACCGCTCGCCGAGCCGCTCCTGCACCCGCGTCAGCGGCAGGAAGCGGTCGACGCGATCCTCGTCGATATGGCCGAGCGGCATTGTCTCGATGAGGCTGAGATCGAAACCCTGTTCGCTGCACCAGTGCAGCATCGGTTCGATCTCATCCTCGTTGAAATCCTTGAGCGCGACCATGTTGATCTTGATCGCAAGCCCCGCAGCCCTGGCCGCCCGAAGGCCCGCGAATACCTTGTCCACATCACCGTGCCGCGTGATGTACCGAAAGCGTTCGGGATCGCGGCTGTCGAGGCTGACGTTGATCCGGCGTACCCCTGCCTCGAACAGCGACGTCGCCATCTCGTCGAGGCGCGTGCCGTTGGTTGTCAGCGTCAGCTCGTCGAGCGCACCCGTTTCGATGTGCCGTCCGATCGCGCGCGCCAGGCCCTCGAGGCCACGCCGTACCAGCGGCTCACCACCCGTCAGCCGGATCTTGCGGATGCCGCGCGCGACGAATTTGTCCGCCAGTGCCGCCATCTCCTCGAGCGAGAGAATCGCCGCACGCGGCAGAAAGCTCATATGCTCGGCCATGCAATAGCGGCACCGCAGATCGCAGCGATCAGTGACCGACAGCCGCAAATAGGTGATGCGCCGGCCGAGACCGTCGGTCAGTGCGGGCTGAGCGGGTTCGCGCGTGCTCTGCATATGCTTTAGCTAGGCGCAGCAAGGGCCTGGAGCAAGATAAACCCGTTTGCGCGGGGCTCATCAACGGCTAGCATGCGCGGCGCGATGGGGGGGATGCGTGGCCACAGATAGCCAAGAGCGATCGAGCATGCGTCAGGCGACGCCGCTCTTCCTGCTTTCGTTCCGACAGCGTGACGAACTGGCCGCCGCAGCCGAAGCCGCGGGCTGGCGCACGATCGCAGCACGGCGGGCCGACGGTGTCGAACGGCGCTTCATCGTCAGCGGCGCAACGGTGGCGGTGATCGACGCACGCGGCGCACTCACCGAGGGACTTGCGGCGGTAAAGGCGCTCGCCGATCCCGTCGAAGCCAATGCTGGTTCACTGCTGGTTCTGCTGTCGCGCAACGACGTCGCGGCGCTCGACACGGTCTTTGCAGCGGGCGCGACGCACTATCTTGCAAGTCCCTTTGGCGATGCGGAATTCGCGCAGGCGCTGCGCTTCGCCCAGCGACTCACCGAAAGGCTCGCCGGCGGCGCGGAGGCCGATGAACGCGGACGCCTCGCGGTCGATGACATGCTCGGCTGGCATTATCACCCCGCCAGCGGCGTCCGGATCGGCGCGCCGCTGCGCACGCGTCTGTCACTGGACACCGACGCACCGATGGCGCTGCCGCGGTTCTACAGGATGCTCGGGATCGAAGGGCGTGAGGCCGCACGCGGCGCGATCCGGCGGCTGCGTGCGGGTTCGCGCGCCACCGCCTTTGCGCACGACATGCCCGACCCCGGCGGCGAACGCGTCGCCCATCATCTGCATGTCGACCTCTCGGGTGTCGGAATCACCGGCAGCATCGAAACGCTCGATACGCTGGGTGAACTCGATGAGCAGCCCGAGCGCGGCCATCGCGACTCGCTGACGGGATTGCGTGACGGCGTTGCCACGCGCCGCTGGATCGAGACGCGCCTGAAAGGCGGTGGTCCCGTCACATTGCTGCTGCTGTCGATCAGCCGCTTCGACATGATCAATGCGGCCTTTGGACGCTCGACGGGCGACGCGCTGCTGCGGTCGGTCGCACGGCGGATCGAATCGCTGGTCAATGGGGCAGCGGGTCGCAGGGCGCTGATCGCGCGGATCGCGGGCGCCGAGTTCGCGGTGGGCCTCGACCATGAAGTGACCGAGGAGAAGGCGCGCTTTCTGGCGGAAGAGCTCTCGCGCTCGATCGCGCGCCCCTTCATCTCGGGCGCACACATGGTCCCGCTTGCCTGTCGCATCGGCATGGCCATTGCGGACGAGGGCGAAACAGATGCGACGGTGGTCCTCCGCCGCGCGAGCGCAGCGCTGGCCGAGGCGCAGGCAACAGAATCGGGCGCGGTGCATGTGCTGAGCCGCACCGACACCGGTGATGTGGCGCTGCACGGCCGGCTGCAGATCGATCTTCGCCGCGCGCTCAACCATGGCGAGGTCGATATCGTCTTCCAGCCGCAGGTCTCGGTGACGACGGGCGCGATCGTCGGCGTCGAGGCGCTCGCGCGCTGGAACCATCCGGATCTGGGTGAGCTGGGCGCGGTGACGCTCTTTGCCGCGGCCGAGCGCTCGGACTATGTCGCGCAGCTCTCCGAGCATGTGCAGCGTCGCGCGGTCGCGATCGCCGCGGGCTGGCCCGAATCACTGTCGAGGCTCCGGCTGTCGATCAACGTGACCGCGGCCGATATTGCGGCACCGGGTTTTTCCGAGCGGCTGCTGGCGATGGTCGACGAAAGCCGCTTTCCGCGCAGCCGGTTGACCGTCGAGATCACCGAATCGGGCCTGATCCGCGACCTCGGCGATGCCGCCGCGCTGCTCGCCGACCTGCGCGCAGCGGGATGCCGCGTCGCCATCGACGATTTCGGGACGGGCTATTCGAGCCTCGCCTATCTCAAGGCTCTGCCGCTCGACTATCTCAAGATCGACAAGAAGCTCGCCGAGGACATCGCCGGATCGACGCGCGACCGTATCGTGGTGCGCGGCGTCATCGAAATGGCGCGGTCGCTTGGCCTTTCGGTGGTCGCCGAGGGCGTCGAGACCGAAGAACAGCTCGCACTGCTCGCGCGCGAAGGCTGCAACTATTATCAGGGCTATCTGTGCTCAGAGCCGCTCGACGCAGCGGGTCTCGAAGCACTGCTCGGATGATCAGGCGGCTGCCTTCACCAGCCCCTTGGACAGCTGCAACACGCCGTTGAGCCTGGCCTTGGGATCGCCCCAGGCACGGTTGATGACGAGCTTGCTGTCGGGCCGCAGCTTCGCGACGCCATCGAGCCGCTGCACATAGGCGAGCAGACCGGACAGGTTCGGAAAACTGTCGTTGAAGAAGCTGACCAGCGCACCGCGCGGACCCACATCGATCTTGGCGATCGACGCCTGCTTCGCGTTGAGCTTGATCTCGATGACGCGCAGCAGATTCTCGGTGGCGTCGGGCAGCTTGCCGAAACGGTCGATCAGCTCGGCAGCAAATGCTTCGATCTGCTCGCGATTCTCGAGCTCGTTCATCCGGCGATAGAGCCCCATGCGAAGATCGAGATCGGGCACATAATCGTCGGGGATCATGATCGGCGCGTCGATCGTGATCTGCGGCGAGAATTCCTCACGCCGCACCTCGAGACCAGCGCCGCCCGCGCGCGCCTCGACGATCGCGTCCTCGAGCATCGACTGATAAAGTTCGAAGCCGACTTCCTTGATATGCCCCGACTGCTCGTCGCCGAGAAGATTGCCCGCGCCGCGAATATCCAGATCGTGGCTCGCAAGCTGAAAACCCGCGCCAAGACTGTCGAGATCGGAGAGTACCTTGAGCCGCTTTTCCGCTGCTTCGGTCATCAGCCGCTCGGGCGCGGTCGTCATATAGGCATAGGCGCGCGTCTTGGATCGTCCGACGCGCCCGCGCAGCTGGTACAACTGCGCCAGGCCGAAACGGTCGGCGCGGTTGATGATCAGCGTGTTGGCGCTCGGAATGTCGAGGCCGCTTTCGACGATCGTGGTCGAGACGAGAACCTCGTAACGCTTGTCGTAGAAAGCCGACATCCGCTCCTCGACGAGTCCGGGCGCCATCTGGCCGTGCGCCACGACATAGCGGACCTCGGGGACCTCCTCGGCGAGAAACGTCTCGATCTCGGGCAGGTCGGAGATGCGCGGGGTGACGAGGAAGCTTTGCCCGCCGCGATAATGTTCGCGCAGCAGCGCCTCGCGCAACACCACGGGGTCCCAGGGCATCACATAGGTGCGCACGGCAAGCCGGTCGACGGGCGGGGTCTGGATCACCGAAAGCTCGCGGAGCCCCGACATCGCCATCTGCAGCGTGCGCGGGATTGGCGTCGCGGTCAGCGTCAGCACGTGAACGTCGGTCTTGAGCGCCTTCAGACGCTCCTTGTGCGTCACGCCGAAACGCTGTTCCTCGTCGACGATGACAAGGCCGAGGCGCTTGAAATCGATGCCCTTGGCAAGAATCGCGTGCGTGCCGACAACGATATCGATCGTGCCGTCGGCAAGGCCTTCCTTGACCGCCTTGGCCTCGCCCGCGGGCACGAGCCGCGAGAGCCTTCCCACATTGAGCGGGAAACCCTGAAAGCGATCGCGGAAGTTCATGTGGTGCTGGCGCGCAAGCAGCGTCGTCGGGCAGACGACCGCAACCTGCATCCCCGCCATCGCCGCCACAAACGCCGCCCGCAGCGCGACCTCGGTCTTGCCGAAGCCGACATCGCCCACGACGAGACGGTCCATCGGCTTGCCCGCGCCAAGATCGTCGATGACGTCGGCGATCGCGCGGTCCTGATCGTCGGTTTCCTGATAGGGAAAACGATCGACAAATGCGGGATAGCCGCCGGTGTCGGGCTCGGCGACCTGCGCCGGGCGCAGCGCGCGCTTGGCCGCGGTCGCGATGAGCTCACCCGCAATCTCGCGGATGCGTTCCTTCATCCGCGCCTTGCGGCGCTGCCAGGCCTCGCCGCCCAGCCTGTCGAGTGTCGCATTCTCGCCATCGGCGCCGTAGCGCGAGAGGACGTCGATATTCTCGACGGGCACGAACAGCTTGTCGCCGCCCGCATAGGTCAACCAGACGCAATCGTGGGGGCTCTGGCCCACGGGAATCGAAGTCAGCCCCTCATAGCGCCCGATGCCGTGGTCGACATGGACGACGAGATCGCCGGGGCTGAGCGTCGCCAGTTCGGCAAGGAAGGCGTCGGCGCTCTTCTTGCGCTTCTGCCGGCGGACCAGCCGGTCGCCGAGCATGTCCTGCTCGGTGAGGAGCGCGACATCGGGCGCGGTAAAGCCGTGATCCAGCGGCAAGACGATAAATGCGATGCCAGAGCCCGCGGTGCCGAGCGCCTCCTGCCAGCTTTCCGCGGCGCGGCCGCCCTTCAGGCCATGATCGGCGAGAAGCCCGCCCAGGCGTTCACGCGCGCCTTGCGAATAGCTGGCGAGCACCAGCTTCCTGCCCTGTTTCCTGAGCGACGCTGCATGCGCGGCGACAGCCTCATAGACATTGGCGTTCTGCGCGCGTTCGGGCGCAAAATCGCGGGGACCTTCCACGTCGAAATCGATCACGTTCACGCTTTCGGGCTCATGAAAGGGCGAGGTGAGGTGGATGGGCCGTTCGGCGATCGAATCTGCCCATTCGTTCGCGTCGAGATAGAGCAGCCTGGGGTCGATCGGGCGATAGCTGCCCGGATCGCTCGTCCGCGCGCGCTCGCGATTGGCGTGATAATCAGCGATCGCCTCGAAGCGCGCCTCGGCTGCACCGGTCGATCCGCTGTCGCGCACGATCACGGCATCGTCGCCGATATGATCGAACAGCGTCGTCATCCGCTCCTCGAGCAGCGGCAGCCAATGCTCCATGCCCGCGAGACGGCGGCCTTCGGAAATCGCCTGATAGAGTGGGTCGCCCGTTGCAGTGGCACCGAAGATCTCGCGATAACGGCTGCGAAAGCGCTTGATGCTCTCTTCATCGAGCAGCGCTTCAGACGCCGGGAGCAGCGTAAAGCCGTCGATTCGTCCGGTGGTGCGCTGATCGGCGGGGTCGAAACGGCGCACGCTCTCGATCTCGTCGCCAAAGAAGTCGAGGCGCAGCGCCTGTTCCTCACCCGAAGGGAAAAGGTCGACGAGCCCGCCGCGGACCGCGAACTCGCCCGCATCCGCCACGGTCTCGACGCGGACATAGCCATTGGCCTGAAGCAGTGTAGCGAGCGCGTCGCGTTCGATTCGCTCGCCCGGCGCGAGGCGCGCGACGAGCTGGCGGACGCGGAAGGGCGTAAGCGTGCGCTGCGCGACGGCATTGAGCGTCGTCACGAGCAATTGCGGCTTGGCCGGCTTTTTCTGCAGCGCGTGCAGCGTCGCAAGCCGCTCCGAACTCACGCGCAACGAGGGCGAGGCGCGGTCATAGGGAAGGCAGTCCCACGCGGGAAAGGACAGGATCTCGAGTTCGGGCGCGAAATAATGCGCGGTGTCGACAAGCCCGCGCATCGCGACATCGTCCGAGGCGATGAACACCGCACGTCCCGTTGCCGCACGTGCCAGATCGGCCATGAGCCACGGCAGAAAGCCCGTGGGAGCACCCGCGAGCGTAAGCGGGGAACTCGCCTTCAGGATGCGCGCAAGATCGGTCAACGCGGCACCGCGATATAGTCGAGCTTCTGCATCGCCGCCATCATCGGTCCCTGATAGCGTTCGGGCACATCCGCCATGTCCATCGCCCAGGCGAGGATGTCGGCATCCGGCTCCTCGATCAGCACCTCGAACAGATCGATTTCCTCGGCGTTCCATCGAGCCGAATAGGTGTCGAAGAACCCGCCCACTAGCATGTCGGCTTCACGCGTGCCACGGTGCCAGGCACGGAAGCGGAGGCGTTTGAGGCGGGTTTCGACTTCCATGATTTCCCCAATAGAAATAAGCCCACAGGCGCTGGCGGCGCCTGTCGGCTAAGCTATAAGCGGTGCCCAGATAGCTATGCGACCCGATATTCTCAATCCGATCTTCGCCGAAATAACGGCACTGAAAGGCGTCGGGCCGCAGCTCGCAAAGCCTTTGGAGCGCTTGGGGCTTGCCCGCGCCGTCGATGTCGCCTTTCATCTGCCCACGGGCTGGATCGACCGCCTGCGCGTCGACGAGCTGCGCATGGCGGATACCGGGCGCGTCATCACGATCGAACTGACCCCCGTCGACTATCGCAGCGGAGGACCGCGCAGCCCCTTTCGCGTCCATGCCACCGACCAGCACGGCAACTATGTCAGCCTCGTCTATTTCGGCGGCAATCCCGGCTGGGCGAAGAAGCTGTTGCCCTTGGGCGAGCCGCGCATCGTTTCGGGCAAGCTCGAAAATTACGGGCAGGAACTGCAGATCGTTCATCCCGATTATGTGCTGGCACCGGGCGAGGGCGCGAGCCTTCCCGAACGCGAGGCGGTCTACCCGCTCTCCGAAGGACTGACGGGGAAACGCGTGGCGCAACTCGCCGAACAGGCGCTCGAACGCGCGCCCGCGCTTTCCGAATGGATCGAACCGAGCCTGAAGGCACGCCATGGCTGGCCCGACTGGCGCGACGCGCTGATCCGTATCCACGCCAATCCCGCCGACAAGGCGGCACGCGAGCGCCTGGCCTATGACGAGGTCTTCGCCAACCAGCTTGCGCTGATGCTGGTGCGCGCCTCGACACGCAGGCGGCGGGGCAGGGCGCTGAAGGGTGACGGGCGCCTGCGCGATGCGTTGAAGCTGCCCTATGCGCCGACGGACGCACAGCGCCGCACGATCGCCGAGATCGAGGGGGACATGCAGCAGGAACAGCCGATGTTGCGGCTGCTGCAGGGCGATGTCGGATCGGGCAAGACGCTGGTCGCGCTAATGGCGCTGCTGACCGCGGTCGAGGCGGGAGCACAGGGCGCGCTGCTCGCGCCCACCGAAATCCTCGCGCGCCAGCATTTCGAGACGATCTCGCGCGAGCTTGTGGGCATGCCCGTCAACGTTGCGATCCTCACCGGGCGCGACAAAGGACGGGCACGCGAGGCGACGCTGATGGGGCTCGCCGACGGTTCGATCGACATATTGATCGGAACGCATGCGATCTTTCAGGAGGCGGTTGCTTACAAGAGTCTCGGCCTTGCCGTGGTCGACGAGCAGCATCGATTCGGCGTCGCGCAGCGACTGATGCTGGCGCAGAAGGCCGAGCACCCGCCGCACCTGCTGGTGATGACCGCAACGCCGATCCCGCGCACGCTGACACTGACGCATTATGGCGAGATGGATGTCAGCCGTCTCGACGAGATGCCGCCCGGGCGCCAGCCCGTCGAGACGCGCGTCATCTCCGACGAACGGCTATCAGAGGTCGTCGACGGACTTGCGCGGCATCTTTCGAATGACGGTCAGGCCTATTGGGTCTGTCCGCTGGTCGAGGAAAGCGAGACCAGCGATCAGGCCGCGGCGGAGGCGCGCGCAGCCGCGCTCAAGCTGCGTTTCGGCGACAAGGTCGGCCTCGTTCATGGGCGGATGAAGGGTCCTGAAAAGGACGCGGTGATGGACGCGTTCCAGCGCGGCCAGACCCAGCTTCTCGTCGCGACGACGGTGATCGAGGTGGGCGTGAATGTCCCCAATGCGACGTTGATGATCGTCGAAGGCGCTGACCGCTTTGGTCTGGCACAGCTCCACCAGCTCCGGGGGCGCGTCGGGCGGGGGGAGGGGCGTTCGGTCTGTCTGCTGCTGCGCGGCTCGGCGCTCAGCGAGACCGCGCGCGCGCGGCTGGCGCTGATGCGCGAGACCAATGACGGATTCCGCATCGCCGAGGAGGACCTGCGGCTGCGCGGCGCGGGCGAGATCCTGGGCACCAAACAGTCAGGCGAGGCACGTTTCCGGCTTGCCACCCCCGAGCATATCCAGACGCTGTTGCCCGTCGCCACAGACGATGCGCGCCTGCTGGTCGATCGTGACGGCGGGCTGCAGGGCGAGCGCGGGCAGGCCGCGCGCACCGCGCTCTACCTGTTCGAGCGCGAGGCCGGCGTGGAGCTGCTGCGCTCGGGTTGAATCAATCCGTGATGAGATTCCAGGGCTGCGAGAATCGTCTCATAGTGCTGCGGCGGGATCGGGGCGAAAAACTCGGCGCCGACATCCTGTCCCATCGACCAGATCGTGCGCGCTTTTACTTCGCCCAGCAGCGGCAACTCGACCGAGACCAGCGCACCGTCGATGATTACCAAGTCGGTGCGGACGAGGAAGCCGAAGCGCGAGAGGTTGACGAGCAGCGCGGGCTCGGCGGCCGTTATCGGCGGCGAGCGACGGCGGAACAGCGTCGACACGCCGAGCATGCTCCGGTCGGCGCGGCGCTGATCGATGCCATTGATCTGCCGGGCGAGCGGCCACGCCATTGCTGTATTAATCCCCACGCTGGTTCGCGAACGGCGAATGGTGACGCCGTCGATACAAGATGTGGCTAAGCGACAGGGTTAAGCCCCGGTTTACCGCCGTTTCAATTTCACCACTGCAGTATCGAGCGCGGAAAGGAAGCGCGAGCGGTCGGCCTTGCTGAAAGGCGGCGGGCCGCCGCGTACCTCGTCCATCGCGCGCAGATCGGCCATCAGCGCGCGCGTCGCGACTGCCGCACCGATCGAATGGGTGTCGAACGGCTTGCCCGTGGGGCCGAGTACCGCCGCTCCCGCCTTGATGCAGCGATCGGCGAGCAGGATATCGGCGGTGATCACGATCGTGTCCGCCGTGGCGTGCTCGGCGATCCAGTTGTCCGCCGCGTCGAAACCGGAATCCACGAGCACGCGCTCGATGAGCGGCTCGGGCGGCACCCGGATGAAGCTGTTGGTGACGAGTCTGACCGGCATGTCATAGCGACGCGCGACCCGGTAGATTTCCTCCTTCACCGGGCATGCGTCGCCATCGACGAGGATCATCCGCGGCGGCCCGGGCCCGTTCCTGCCCCGGGACCGGGCTTTTTGCCACGATGATAAGGCTTGGGCGCATAGCGCTTGGGCGGCGGCGGGCCATTCGGGCGCCGGCGACCGCCCCGCATCGGCGGAGGCCCGTCGCTGGAATGCTCGATCTGGACGTCCTCGTCCTCGGTCGCGGTCTTGCGCACCGCGTGCGCGAACCGGTCGGCAACAGCGCGCGGTATCTGGAACATCGTTTCGCGATCGCCGATCCGGATCGCGCCGACCTCGTTCTTGGTGATGTGCCCCCGACGACAGATCAGCGGCAGGATCCAGCGCGCATCGGCGCGGTCGTTGCGACCGATGCTCATGCGGAACCAGACGACATCCTCGAAGCCGTCGCGCTTGCCATCGGTGCGTTGCCCGCGATCCTCGGGACCGCTGCCGAGCAGTTCCTCGGGTTCGGGCAGTTCGCGACGGTGTGCGCGGACGAGTGCGGCGGCAATCTGCTCGGCGCTATGGCGTTCGAGCAATGTACGGCCGATCGCCAGATCGTCCTCGGCAACCTCGCCCGGAACGATGGTTTCGAGCAACCGCTCCTGATCGCGCGCGCGAATATCGTCGGCGCTCGGTGCGTCGACCCACTGCGCCTTGACGTTGGCGGCGCGCAGCAGCCCTTCAGCGCGGCGGCGGCGCTGATAGGGCACGACCATAATGCAGGTGCCCTTGCGCCCCGCGCGGCCCGTGCGTCCCGAGCGGTGCTGGAGCGTTTCGGCATCGATTGGCAGTTCGGCGTGGACGACCAGCCCCAGATTGGGCAGGTCGATGCCGCGCGCGGCGACATCGGTGGCCACGCAAACGCGCGCGCGACGATCACGTAGCGCCTGAAGCGCATGGTTGCGCTCATTCTGGCTCAGTTCGCCCGACAGCGCGACCGCGGAGAAACCGCGTTCGGTCAGGCTCGAGGCGAGGCGGCGGACATTCTCGCGCGTGGCGCAGAACACCATCGCGCCATCGGCTTCATAAAAGCGCAGCACGTTCACCACCGCATTCTCGATCGCCGAGGGTGGCACCGCGATCGCGCGATAGTCGATATCGGCATGCGCCTGCCCCGACGCCATCGTCTGGATGCGCAGCGCATCGCGCTGATAGGTCTTTGCCAGCATCGCGATCGGCTTGGGCAGCGTCGCCGAGAAGAGCAGCGTGCGACGATCCGCGGGCGTGACGTCGAGGATTTCCTCGATTTCCTCGCGAAAGCCCATATCGAGCATCTCGTCGGCCTCATCGAGCACGACCACCTTGATGCTGCCGGTGGCGAGGCTGCCGCGTTCGATATGGTCGCGCAGACGGCCCGGTGTGCCAACGACGATATGCGCACCACTCTGGAGCGCGCGCTGTTCCTGGCGGATGTTCATCCCGCCGACGCACGAGGCGACGCGTGCGCCTGCCTTGCCATAAAGCCAACTCAATTCGCGCTGGACCTGCATTGCGAGCTCGCGCGTGGGCGCGACGATCAGCGCCAGCGGCTCGACGGCATAGGAGAGACGTGCCTGCTCGCCGAGCAGGTCCGAGGCCATGGCGAGGCCGAAGGCGACGGTCTTGCCCGAGCCGGTCTGCGCCGAGACGAGCAGATCGCGACCTGCGGTTTCTTGTGTGATGATGGCGGCCTGAACATCGGTGGGCGCGGCATAACCGCGCTCGGCCAGCGCCTCGCCAATCGTGGCGGGCAGCGAAGAGAAAGGCATCTGAATTCCAGTTTTGAATGCGCCGGACGCGAAGCGAATCCCGACGGGAGGGCGGCCTATAACACCAGAACGACCTCAGCGCCACCGTGCCCCGATCCGCTTGCGTTCGCACTTTTCCTTTGGATCGTGAAAGAGAGTTTCGAAGGTCAAACCTTGCGCGCTAGGAAGTCGCGTGTAATTCTCGTGATGCCGTGTCGATGAACATAAGGCTCGCCGACCGAGAAGGTCGTGACATCGAATCCGGCCGCGGCGATACGATCCGCCGCATCGGCACCATAATAACGGACATGATCCCATTGCCCGAAATGCAGATCGCGGTCGGCTTTCGAAATGATAGCCGGGTTCTCGTAGGTCTTTTCGTAGAGCGGTGCGATCGGGAACGAAAGGATCGCAAGTCCGCCCGGGGCCAGCACGCGGTGTATCTCGGCGAGCGCCTTGCTGTCGTCGACGTGCTCGAGAACATGATTGGCGACGATGACGTCCCATGATGCGTCGGGCTGATCGATCCGCTCCAGGTTCAGAGTCAGATCGGCGCCATCGCCCCTGATATCCGCCGACGCATATGTTGCCGCGAGACCGCTATAGATTTTGCGCAGGATCGGTTCGGCTGCGAAATGCAGGATGCGCTTGTTCCGCAGCGCATGTTCATTGCCGCTGATCCAGAGGGCTTGATGGCGATGTCGTTCCAGCGAAAGGCAACGGGGGCAGCGCGCATCGAACCGGGGTGGCAGGCCGGCTGCCTTGAACATACCCGCATAGCCGCAGATATTGCATTCGCGCGGATAGACGCCATTCAGCCGCTGCCAGACTTTCCGGGCATAGTTCACATTCTGACCAGCCGCTTTGATCCGCGCCCAGGACCTTAGCATATTCACCTCCCGACGCTCTCGACGTGCTAGATAAACGACTTCGCGACGCCGAAACCCGTAAGCATCGAGATTAACTGGACGGGTTCAAGGATGTAGTGCTTCATCGTCCGCACCTTTTGCGCACGGAATGTGCTGCGCGAACAACTCGCCGAGTGCGAGCGCGTTCCGCGTGACGAAAATCTACGCAGCGGCGGCCAGTCCGTCAGACGACCTGACCCGCTGCCACCCCGCTCGCCCATGCCCATTGGAAGTTGTAACCACCGAGCCAGCCGGTGACATCGACCGCCTCACCGATGAAATAGAGACCCGGTACCTTGCGCGCTTCCATCGTCTGCGAGGAGAGGCCGGCGGTATCGACGCCGCCGACGGTCACCTCGGCCTTGGCGAAGCCTTCCGAGCCATTGGGGACGAAATTCCAGCGATTGAGGCGCTCACCTGCGGCGCGCAGCGCCTTGTCGGGGATGTTCGAGAGGTCGCCATTCAGACCCAGGGGCTCGCGGAGCAGTTCGGCGAGGCGATCGGGGAGGAGTTCGGCAAGCACGGTGTGGATCTGAACGCGCGGGCGCGCACGCTTGGTTTCGAGGAGAAGCGCGGCCGCATCGCGATCAGGGAGCATGTCCATCACGATCGTGTCGCCGTGCCGCCAATAGGACGAGATCTGGAGGATGGCGGGGCCGGAAAGGCCGCGATGCGTGAACAGCGAAGCTTCGCGAAAGTGCGCGCCGTTGCAGCGCGTGATCGAGTCGACCGCGATCCCAGAAAGGCCGCGGAACACCATGTCCTCGCCCGCAAGCGTCAGCGGCACGAGCGCGGGGCGGGGCTCGACCACCTTGAGGCCAAACTGGCGCGCGACGTCATAGCCAAAGCCGGTCGCGCCCATCTTGGGGATCGAGGGGCCGCCCGTGGCAATTACCACCGACGGCGCGGCGAAGATGTCGCGATCGGTAGTGACGTGAAAATCACCGGGTTTTTCGATGGATGTGATGCGATGTTCGCAGCGGACATCGACATTGCCGTGCGCGCATTCGTCGAGCAGCATCTCGACGATCTGGCGCGACGAGCCGTCGCAGAAGAGCTGGCCCAGCGTCTTTTCGTGCCAGGCGATGCGGTGGCGCTCGACGAGATCGAGGAAATCCTGCGCGGTATAGCGACCCAACGCCGACTTGGCGAAATGCCGGTTGGACGAGAGGAAACGTTCGGGCACGGCCTGGATATTGGTGAAGTTGCAGCGCCCGCCACCCGAGATCAGGATCTTCTTGCCCGGACGATCGGCATGATCGAGCAGCAGCACGCGCCGCCCGCGCTGGCCCGCGGTGAGCGCGGCCATGAGCCCCGCAGCACCCGCGCCGAGGATTATGGCGTCAAAGTGCTCCATGCGCGCGCCCCGGATGCGCGGTGGCGAGCGCGGCGAGTTCCTTGACCATCTTGGCGGCGAGCACCGCGGTCATCCCGTTGATATCGCGATCGGGATTGAGTTCGACGACGTCGGCGCCCGCGATGGGGACTTCGAGGTTGAGCAATATGTCGGTCACGTCGCGCACGGCCAGCCCGCCCGGTTCGTGGTGCGAAACGCCGGGCGCGTAGGCGGGGTCGAAACCATCGAGATCGATGCTGATATAGAGCGGACCTTGGAGCGCGGGCAGGCAGCTGGGGCTGAAGTGCCGTGCCTCGATCACCTCGACACCGAACTTCGCTGCCTGCTCGCGGCAATGGCGGTTCATCGTGCGGATTCCGACCTGGACAAGTCGTTTCGCCAGCCCGTCCTCCATGATCCGCGCGAAGGGCGAGGCGTGCGAGCGCCGGTCGCCGCCGAGTTCGTCATAGAGATCAGGGTGCGCGTCGAAATGGAGGATCGTCACGGGGCCGTGCGCCGCAGCGATCGCCTTCAGGATCGGATAGCTGACCGCGTGATCGCCGCCCATGCTGATCGGGATCGCGCCGCGTTCGATCGCAGCGGCGATGGCGCCGGTGATGCGATCGTCATCATGTGCGTCCTCTTCGAGCGCGAGGTCGCCGCAGTCGAGCAGGTCGATCTCCACGCCAAGTTCGGTTCCGCGCTCGCTCGCGGGATTGCCGTGATCGCTGTTGAGCGCGGCACGGATGTGCGCGGGCGCCTTTGCAGCGCCGCGCAGGAACGAGGAATGACAGTCGGTCGGCAGCCCGATCAGATGGATGGGAACGGGCGCGGTCACACGCTCGCCTGCTTGAGGACGCCGTGATTCTTCTTGCCCGACGATACACGCACGGGATCGGCGCCGACGCGCACTATCAGCGCCTCGTCCTCGACCTTTTCGCCATCAACACGTGCGCCGCCGCCCTTGATCAGCCGGCGCGCCTCGCCTTTTGACGCCGCTAGGCCGAGGCCGACCAGCGCGTCGACGATCGCGATCTCGTCGCCCAGCACCTCGAGCGTGGGGAGGTCGTCGCCCGCCGCACCCTCGGCGAAGGTCTTGCGCGCGGTCTCGGCGGCAGCCTCGGCGGCCTCGCGACCATGGCACATCGCGGTGGCTTCGTTCGCCAGGCGCACCTTGACCTCGTTGATCGCGGCACCTTCGGCCTTTTCCAGCTCGGCGACTTCGTCGAGCGGCACGTCAGTGAAGAGGCGCAGGAAGCGCCCGACATCGGCGTCCTGCGTGTTGCGCCAGAACTGCCAGTAATCATAGGGGCTCAAGCTGTCGGCGTTGAGCCAGACCGCGCCCGCCATCGTCTTGCCCATCTTGCCGCCGTCGGCGGTGGTGATGAGCGGGGTGGTGAGGCCGTAGACCTGCGCGCCATCCTTGCGGCGCGTCAGCTCGATGCCGTTGACGATATTGCCCCACTGGTCCGAGCCACCCATCTGCAGGCGGCAGCCGTGGCGCAGCGCGAGTTCGCGGAAGTCGTAGGCCTGCAGGATCATGTAGTTGAATTCGAGGAAGCTGAGCGACTGCTCGCGATCGAGCCGCATCTTCACTGAATCGAAGCTCAGCATCCGGTTGACCGAGAAATGCTGGCCGATCTCACGCAGGAAGGGAATGTATTCGAGCTTGTCGAGCCAGTCGGCATTGTCGACCATCACCGCGTCGGTCGGTCCGTCGCCGAAGGTCAGGAAATTCTCGAAGACGCGCTTGATCGACGCGACGTTGGCCCGGATGGTCTCCTCGCTCAACAGGCTGCGCGCTTCCTCCTTGAGGCTCGGATCGCCGATCTTGCCGGTGCCGCCGCCCATCAGCACGATCGGCTTGTGGCCGGCCTGCTGGAGACGCCTGAGCATCATGATCTGCACCAGCGAGCCGACATGGAGCGAGGGCGCGGTCGGATCGAAGCCGATATAGCCGGGCACGATCTCCTTCACCGCAAGGGTATCGAGGCCCTCGGCATCGGTGGCCTGGTGGATATAGCCGCGTTCGTCGAGCAGCTTGAGGAAATCGGACTGGAATTGGGTCATAGCGCGCGGGCGCTTAGCATGCGACGCGGCGGGTTTCCAGAAATCCGTTTCCCGCCGCGCCCATGGACGCATCAGAGCGTGTCCATCACCCCGCCGTCGACGCGCAGCGCCGCGCCCGTGGTGGCGGAGGCGAGGGGGGATGCGACATAGACGACCATGTTCGCCACCTCCTCGACCGTCGCGGCGCGCTGGATGATCGAGCTCGAACGGTGCTGCCGCACAAACGCGCCCGCAACTTCCTCGGCCGACTTGCCTGAGCGCGTGATCTCATCCTTGAGCATTTCGGCGACACCTTCGGACAGCGTGGGGCCCGGGAGCACCGAATTGACGGTGACGCCGGTGCCCGCCATGCGCTTGGCAAGCCCGCGCGCAACCGCGACGTCCGCGGTCTTGCTGACGCCATAGTGGATCATCTCGACGGGAATGTTGAACGCCGATTCCGAGGCGAGAAAGATGACGCGGCCCCAGCCGCGCTTCTCCATGCCCGGCAGGTAGGCCCGCGAAAGGCGGACGGCGGACATCACGTTCATCTGCCAGTGCGCATCCCACACCTCGTCGTCAGCCTCGAAAAAGTCGAGCGGGCGGAAGATGCCGGCATTGTTGACGAGAATGTCGATATCGGGCGCGGCGGCAACGAGCGCGGCCGCGCCTTCGGCGGTCGAGAGGTCGGCGGCGACGCCGCGGATATTCGCATCGGGGTGGTCAGCGCGAAGCCGCTCTGCAGCGGCCTCGACCTTGGCCGGAGTGCGGCCATTGATAATGACCGTCGCGCCCGCACCGGCGAAGCCTTGCGCGATTGCGTAGCCGATGCCTTCGGTCGAGCCCGTGACGAGGGCGGTTTTTCCTGAAAGATCGATGTTCACGTCAGTCTCCTGCTGGGGGTGTCGCAGAATTGGGCTGGGCCGGGGGAGGATACTAGATGAGGGCGGGGCACATCACCCTTTCCCCGCCGGAACAAATGGCTTCGCCTTGACGAAGATGGTCGCAGCAATCAGGACGTGCGCATGCGTCTGACATTGCAGCTTCATCCCGAATCCCGGTGCCGGGCGATCACGCAGATCGAGGTCGACGTCACGCGCGGCACGGATGCGCTGACGCTCGACTTTCGGGCGACGGGACGCATCGCCGATCTCCGCGTGCCCGCACCGGTGACGCCCGCGCGCCGCGACGGTCTTTGGCAGCACATGTGCTTCGAGGCCTTTGTCGCGACGGGCGGCGCCTATCACGAATTCAACTTCGCGCCATCGACCGAATGGGCGGCTTACGGCTTCAGTGGCTATCGTACGGGCATGCGCGACCTCGATATCGCGACACCGCCGATCATGCTGGGCGCAAGCGACGACATGATTGCGGTGAGCGTTTCGCTGCCGTTCGTCGACCTGCCCGCCGCGGAGAGCGGCGCGTGGGAGCTCGGCCTGTCGGCGGTGATCGAGGAGTCCGATGGCAACAAATCCTACTGGGCACTGGCGCATGCGCCCGGCAAGCCCGATTTCCATCACCCCGATTGCTTCGCGCACCAACTCGCTGGACAGTGAACACCATGAAATTTGGCATTGATCGACTTCTGGCCGAACCCGCGCTCCGCGCGCTGCTCAAAGGCAGGCGCGTGGCGCTGGTGGCGCACCCGGCATCAGTAACAGCCGATCTGACCCATTCGCTCGATGCGCTTGCCGCTTGCGACGACATCAGGCTGTCCGCCGCCTTCGGGCCCCAGCACGGGCTGCGTGGCGACAAGCAGGACAATATGGTCGAGTCGCCCGACTACAACGACCCGGTCCACGGTATCCCGGTGTTCAGCCTCTACGGCGAGGTGCGGCGACCGACCGGGCAGTCGATGGGCACGTTCGACGTGGTCCTGATCGACCTGCAGGACCTGGGCTGCCGCATCTACACCTTCATCACGACGCTGCTCTACATGCTCGAGGCGGCCGCGGAGCATGGCAAGAGCGTGTGGGTGCTCGATCGCCCCAATCCCGCGGGGCGGCCGATCGAGGGGCTGACCTTGCGCCCGGGCTGGGAAAGCTTTGTCGGCGCCGGCCCGATCCCGATGCGCCACGGGCTGACCTTGGGCGAGCTGGGGCAATGGTTCATTGACCATTTCAAGCTCGACGTCGATTATCGCGTCATCGAGATGGAAGGTTATGTGCCCGACGCGGCGCCCGGCTTTGGCTGGCCGCTCGCCGAGCGGATCTGGATCAATCCCAGCCCAAATGCGCCCAATCTCAACATGGCGCGAGCCTATGCGGGCACCGTTATGCTCGAGGGCACGACGCTTTCCGAAGGGCGCGGCACGACGCGACCGCTCGAGCTGTTCGGGGCACCCGACATCGATGCGCGCGCGGTGATCGCCGAGATGCGTGCGCTTGCGCCCCAATGGCTTCAGGGCTGTTCCCTGCGCGATTGCTGGTTCGAACCGACCTTTCACAAGCATGTCGGCGAGCTGTGCAGCGGCGTGCAGATCCATGCCGAGGGTGCCGGTTATGATCATGCGGAGTTCAGGCCGTGGCGTCTGCAGGCACTCGGCTTCAAGGCGATCCGGCGGCTGTATCCCGACTATCTGCTCTGGCGCGATTTTCCTTACGAGTATGAGCTGGGCAAGCTCGCGATCGACGTCATCAACGGCGGCCCAAGCCTGCGCGAATGGGTGGATGACGCTGCCGCGACGCCCGCCGACCTCGATGCGCTGACGCTGCCCGACGAGGCCGCGTGGTCGGACCAGCGGCAATCTTATCTGCGCTACTGAAGGGAAAGAGCCGATGCTGATGATGGGCCGCAGACATTTCCTCGGCATGGCGGGCACCGCCGCGATCGCGGCGAGCCTGCCCGGACGCGTCCTTGCCGCACCGGCACCCGTTGAGGGGCTCAAGTCGCTCGCCGACAAGGCGGCCCCGATCAGCGTCGAGGAACGCAAGGCGCGCATTGCCAAGGCGCAGGGTCTGATGCGCGCGCAGGGGCTTTCGGCGCTGCTGATCGAACCGGGATCGAGCCTTGTCTATTTCACCGGCATCCAATGGTGGCGCAGCGAGCGGTTGACCGCCGCAGTGCTGCCCGTCGAGGGCGATATCCTGATCGTCACGCCATTCTTCGAGGAACCCTCGGTGCGCGAAACGCTCGCCGTGGCCGGCGATTTCCGGACCTGGAACGAGCATGAGGATCCGCTCAAGCTGGTCGCCGACTGGCTGAAGGAACGCAAGCTCCCGAGCGGCAAGATCGGGATGGAGGAAACCGTCCGCTATTTCGCGGTCGATGGCCTCAAGCGGGCGCTACCGGACGCGCAGATCGCCTCAGGCGCGGGCGTGGTGCGCGGCTGCCGCATGCACAAATCGCCAGGGGAGATCGCGCTGATGCAGATCGCCGCGGACATCACCATTGCCGCCTATCGTTATACGGCTCCGCGGATCGAGCGAGGCATGACGCCTGGCGATATCGGCGCGATCATGAATGGCGCGACGCGCGCTCTGGGCGGCAACCCGGAATTCGCTCTGATCCTGCTGGGCGAGGCGAGCGCCTATCCGCACGGATCCGGCAAGCCGCAAGCGGTGCGCGACGGCGAGGTTGTGCTGATGGACTGCGGATGCACGGTACAGGGCTATCAGTCCGATATATCGCGCAGCTTCGTCTACGGCGAAGCCACCAGGAAGCAGCGTGACGTCTGGGCGATCATGCGCAAGGGGCAGGATGTCGCGTTCGAGGCCGCGAAACCCGGCGCACCTGCCGGCAGCGTCGACGATGCGGTGCGTGCCTATTACACCAAGCTTGGCTATGGCCCCGATTACAAGCTCCCGGGCCTGTCGCACCGCACGGGTCACGGCATCGGGCTAGACGGGCACGAACCCGTCAACCTCGTCCGTGGCGAAAAGACGCCGTTGGCGGCCGGCATGTGTTTTTCTAACGAACCCGGAATCTACATGCCGGGCGAATTCGGCATCCGGCTCGAGGATTGCTTCTACATGACCGCTACCGGGCCGCGCTGGTTTTCCAGCCCGCCGCCGTCCATCGACAATCCATTTGGCTGAGGAAAAAAGGGCGCGCCGTCGATCGACGACGCGCCCCATGGCGGTCGGGGGACCGCTCTTATTGCGGCTTGGCCTGTGCCTCGAGCTCGGCCTTGGTGATGCCGATCGTCAGACCTTTTTCACCTTGGGCAAGCGCCGACACGGGCACGCGCACCTTGGCCGAACCCGTGGAGATCACCGCCATATTGTCGGCAACCGATTCCACAGTACCGACGGGCGCGCCCGTGCTGTCGACTACGGTCGCACCAACGCCGACCGCAGCCGCTTTTTCGCTGTCCGGCGCGGCCTGATCCTGTGCGATGGCCGGCACGGCCCCGCCGATCAGCAACATACCGGCAAGCGCACCGGCAAAGACTGAATTCCTACGCATATTGACTCTCCTTCGCTAACTCGACGGGACAACCCGGGGCGAACGAAAAAGGATGCGTCGATTCGGGTGAAACGACGCATTCGCAGGACGTTGCGCCCCCGTCGAATTGCGCTCAGTGCTTGCGGGTCAGTTCGCGCATCGCGTCGTCGAGCCCGTCGAGCGTCAACGGATACATGCGGTCATTCATCAGTTCGCGCATGACCTTGGTCGATTGCGAATAGCTCCAATGCTGCTCCGGCGTCGGATTCAGCCAGACCGCGGCGGGATAGACATGCGTCATCCGCTGCATCCAGGTGGCGCCGGCTTCCTCGTTGAAATGCTCGACCGATCCGCCCGGGTGTGTGATCTCATAGGGGCTCATCGCCGCGTCGCCGACAAAGACCAGCTTGTAGTCATGGCCATATTTGTGGAGCACGTCCCAAGTCGGGGTGCGCTCGGTGAAACGGCGGCGGTTGTCCTTCCACACGCCTTCATAGATGCAATTGTGGAAGTAGAAGAATTCGAGGTTCTTGAACTCGCTGGTCGCGGCCGAAAACAGTTCCTCGCAGAGCTTTATGTGCGGGTCCATCGAGCCGCCGACGTCGAGAAAGAGCAGGAGCTTGACCGCATTGTGGCGTTCGGGCCGCATATGGATGTCGAGCCAGCCCTGGCGCGCGGTGCCGTCGATCGTCGCGTCGATGTCGAGTTCGTCGGCAGCACCCTCGCGCGCGAAACGGCGCAGGCGTCTGAGCGCGATCTTGATATTGCGTGTGCCGAGTTCCTTGGTGCTGTCGAGATTCCTGAACTCGCGCTTGTCCCAGACCTTGACCGCGCGGCCGTGGCGGCCTTCATTCTGCCCTATCCGGACGCCTTCGGGATTGTAGCCATAGGCGCCGAAGGGCGAGGTGCCGCCGGTGCCGATCCACTTGTTGCCGCCCTGATGGCGCTCTTTTTGTTCTTCGAGCCGCTTCTTGAGCGTCTCCATGATTTCTTCCCACGAGCCGAGCTTTTCGATCTCAGCCATCTGCTCGGGTGTGAGGTAAAGCTCGGCGACCTTGCGCAGCCAATCCTCGGGTATCTCGGCGGCGCCGGTGTCAAAACTCGTCTCGATGCCCTTGAAGACCTTGGCGAAAACCTGGTCAAAACGGTCAAGCAGCCCCTCGTCCTTCACGAAGGTGGCGCGCGCCAGATAGTAGAATTCCTCGGGTCTGCGCTCGATGACCTCGCGGTCGAGTGCCTCGAGCAGCGTCAGATGCTCCTTGATCGAGGCCGGAATGCCCGCGTGGCGGAGCTCGTCGAGAAGGTTGAAGAACATGCCGCCGAGCCTAGCAGCTTGGGCGCCGCCGGCAATCCCGTGCGTGGTTAACCGCGCTTCAACCAATTGCGCCTATCAGCGATCGCGGGTCGAAAAGGGGGATGCTCATGGCAACGCAAGCACTTGCGGCGGGGTTGGGCGATAGCGGCGCGATCGATGATGTCGCGCGCAATTGTGGTCAGGTTGCGGTCGGTTGCAGCGATGCGGCGGGCTATGTCGAAGGCGTTGCGGTGCGCATCAAGCGCCAGCTCGAAATGCTGTCGGCGCTCGAAGAGGTCACCGCCGCGCTCGAGGCCGATCAGCGCCGCGTCGCGGACTCGACCGACGAGGCGCGGCTGCTCTCCGAACAGGCCCATGACAAGTTGGAGCGCGGCGCGCAGCTTATCGGCAGCGCGATTGCCGAATTCGGCGGGCTTACCGACCTGGTGACGCGGCTCGGCGCGCACATGACCAGTTTCGCGGCAGCGATGGAGCAGGTTCAGCGTGTCTCCGCGGGCATCGATGTGATCGCGCGCAAAACCAACATGCTCGCACTCAACGCGACGATAGAGGCCGAACGCGCGGGCGACGCGGGGCGCACCTTCGCGGTGGTCGCGGACGAGGTGAAGAAGCTGGCGCAGGAAACGCGCGCCGCCACCGACGAGATCACCACGACGATGGCGTCGCTGACGCACGAGGCGGGCACCGTCATTTCCGAGATCAACCAGGGCGTCGAAAAGAGCCGCACCGCACAGCGCGGTTTCGCGACGATCAACCAGACCGTGCGCGACGTTACCGAAATCGTCGAGCAGGTCGACCAGCAGAGCGAGGGGATCGCGCGCTCGACCGCGCTGATCCACGACAGCGTCGCGCGCGTACAGGAAGGGCTGACGCTGTTTTCGACTGATGCGCGCGAGAATGGCGGGCAACTCGTCAACGCGCAGGAACGCCTTGCACGGCTCGAGCTGCTGTCCAACGAAATGCTCGACCAGCTCGCGCACAGCGGCATCCGCATCGCCGACAGCCATTTCATCGACCTGTCGATCGACGGGATGAAGGAAGTCCGCTCGATCGTCGAGAACGCGCTCAACGAGCATCTGGTGTCGCCGCTCGACGTGTTCGACACAGACTATGTGCCGGTTCCGGGCTCCGATCCCGAGCAGTGGGACAACCGCTTCAACGCCTTTGCCGACGCGCACATCCAGCCCGTGCTCGACCGGATCGCCAGGCTCGACGAACAGCGCATCCTTGGCCTCGCGATCACCGACCTGAACGGTTACCTGCCGACGCACATGTCGTGGAAATCGCAGCCGCAGCGCCCCGGGGATCCCGGATGGAACGCGCTCAACTGCCGCAAC
This sequence comes from Sphingobium sp. FW306-1B-F04DB, assembly GCF_058781925.1. Lineage (NCBI taxonomy): Bacteria > Pseudomonadati > Pseudomonadota > Alphaproteobacteria > Sphingomonadales > Sphingobiaceae > Sphingobium > Sphingobium sp. FW306-1B-F04DB. The sequence goes on from NZ_JBYSXE010000001.1 coordinate 268,263, forward strand.
AAGCGTGTGTTCTTCGACGATTCGACCCGGCGCGCCGTCGCATTTCAGGGCGATTTCATCCTCAACACCTATTGTCAGGATCTCGGGCAGGGGCGTTTCCGCGCGGTCAAGAGCGTGTTCGTACCGCTGAGCTTCAACGGGCGCCGCTGGGGCAATTTCGAGATGGCGTTCGTCGACTGACCTGATCGGGACATTGGCCGGGGGCTTGCACCCTGTCGTCGTCGCGGTTAATAGTTAACCTATCGGTTAGCTATTTGGAGTCGATGCCATGCTCACCTGCTACACTTTTGGTGCCGTTCCCGATTTCGCGAAGGGGCTGGTTCGCGACCTGCGCGTGCGCTGGGCGATGGAGGAAGCCGGGCTGCCCTATCGGGTACGCTTCGTCGGCGAAGACATCGAGCGCGACGACTATCGCCGCACGCACCAGCCTTTCGGGCAGGTTCCGGCGATCGAGGATGACGGTTTCGCGCTCTTCGAGTCAGGCGCGATCGTGCTCTACATCGCCGAAAAGTCGCAAAAACTGGCGCCGCCGACTCCCGAAGTTCGTGCCCAGGTACAGCAATGGGCCTTTGTCGCGCTCAACTCGATCGAGCCCTATCTGGGCGAACTGATCGATATCGACCTGTTCCACGCCGACGAGGACTGGGCAAAGCAACGTCGCCCGGCCGCGCTGGAGCGGACAGCGGCGCGCCTCGATCTGCTCGCGGCAAAGCTCGATGGACGCGACTATGTGACGGGCGCCGAATTCTCGGTGGCCGACATATTGCTGGCGACCGCGCTCAAGGAACTCCGCCACACCGACCTGGTTACGCAGCGCCCGGTGCTCGATGCCTATCTGGAGCGCTGTTTCGCCCGGCCCGCCTATCGCAAGGCACTGGCCGATCACATGGCCGTGTTTGAGCGCGAGACCGTGCCCGCCTGACCGCCGTCAGCGGCCGCCCTGCTGGCGTTTCGCCATGAAGGCGAGGCGTTCGAACAGCATCACATCCTGCTCGTTCTTGAGCAGCGCGCCGTGGAGCGGCGGGATCGCCTTGGTCGGATCGCGCGACTGCAGCACGTCGAGCGGCATGTCTTCGGCGAGCAACAGCTTGAGCCAGTCGAGCAGTTCACTCGTCGACGGCTTTTTCTTGAGCCCGGGGACGTCGCGGACCTCGTAGAAGATGTCCATCGCCTTATGGACCAGGATCTTCTGGATTCCCGGGAAGTGCACATCGACGATCGCCTGCATCGTGTCGCGCTCGGGGAACTTGATATAGTGGAAGAAACAGCGGCGCAAAAACGCGTCGGGCAGTTCCTTCTCGTTGTTCGAGGTGATGATGACGATCGGGCGCTCAGCCGCCTTCACCGTCTCCTTGGTCTCGTAAACATGGAATTCCATGCGATCGAGCTCCTGGAGGAGGTCGTTGGGGAATTCGATGTCGGCCTTGTCGATCTCGTCGATCAGCAGCACGGGCAGGGTAGGGGAGGTGAAAGCCTCCCACAGCTTGCCCTTGCGGATATAGTTGGCGATGTCGTGGACACGCTCGTCACCGAGCTGGCCGTCGCGAAGCCGCGCGACCGCGTCATATTCGTACAGGCCCTGCTGCGCCTTGGTGGTCGACTTGATGTTCCATTCGATCAGCGGCGCGCCGATCGAATCGGCAACTTCCTGCGCCAGCACGGTCTTGCCCGTGCCGGGCTCGCCCTTGACGAGGAGCGGGCGGCGGAGCGTGACCGCTGCGTTGACCGCAACCTTCAGGTCGTCGGTTGCGACGTAGCTGTCGGTTCCGCTGAAACGCATGCGCTGATCCTCTTCGCTTCCACCTTACGTTAAGGTAAGCGATAGGGTGGCGACGCGGCGGACGCAAGGCCCGATTCCGCGGAAGTTCGATGATGCGGGGCGATCAGTAGTCGGCGCGCGCCGCGTTGCGCGCCTCGAGCACGTCCCAGAGCCCGCGGTGCTGCGCGAGGATCTGCTGTGCGCCGAAGCCGAGCGCGCGTTCGACGCTGGGCGTCTCAGCGACGGTCATCGCAACGGTGCGCGTCTCGCGCTCGTCGGGAAGACGCGCGGGTTGGACGGGGATACCAAGACGTTCTGCGGCGGTATCGAGCACGCGGCGGATCGCCTTCCAGTCCACGATCAGCGCAATCGCGGCGCCCAGCGCACAGCCGACACGATCGGATTGTGCGAGCATTTCGAGCGCGTGACGTTGCCCCATCACCGCCGCCTCGCACTCGGCCTGGCCAGGCGTGCTTGGGATAGGCCCGGCGGCCACGGTGAGGCGCGTCAGATAGCCGCGCTCACGCGCAAAACCGTCCGCCGCCTCGATCAGCCAGCCGCGCGACGCGGCGTGAACGGTCTTGGTCGCGGCGAGATCAATCACACCGGGATGCCGGCCGTGGAGCACGCACAGATAGTGCACGGCGTCGGCCAGGTTGCGCGTGGCGTGCCGCCCCGACAGTAGATCGACCGAATGCGCATAGCCCTGCGCGCCCGAGCCGTCCGCTTCGACCAGCGCCGCGAGCATGTCGGAAACGCCCCCGGTACGTGCGGTCTGAATAGCCTGTATCGCCATTCCCTATTCCTCAAAGCCTGTGGATCGCGCACCGAAGCGCGCAATCATTCAATCTCGCGGCCGTTGTACGACGGGGGCGTAAAGACGCGGTTTATTTCGCGTTAGGGCGCTAGTTAGAAATTGCGGCAGCCACCGCCGGGCGCGCATCGTGTCGGATCAGAAACTGAAGCCGAGCGTCGCGGTCACGGTACGGCGAAGCCCGAGGAAACAGTCGCCGCGGCCGAGACAGGTGGTGTAATATTTCTTGTCGAACAGGTTGGTGGCGTTGATCGCCAAATTCCAGGGCCGGCGATCGAGCGCCAGGAGCGCGTCGGCCAGCACATAATCGGGGCTGGAGACGAGGAAACCTCCCGCGGCATTCCGCGAAATGCTCTCGTCGACGTAGCGCGCCCCGGCGCCAAGCTGGACTCCGAGCACGTCGTTCACGGGCAGATACGTCATCCCCCAGATCGAGGCGAGGTGACGCGGCACGCTTTCCACCTGCAGATTGCCGTTGGAACGATCCCTGGCACGCGCATAGCTGTAGCTCGCGATGATATCGAATTTGTCGGCGATCGTTTTCGACGCCTCGAACTCGTAGCCGTGGGTGCGGACCTCGCCCGCCTGGATCGCGCCAAAGGGGTTGAACGGATCGGTCCGCAGCCTGTTGCGATCCTTCATCTCATAGGTCGCGACCGTGACCAGCGTGGCCGTGTCGGGTTGCCATTTCAACCCGACCTCGAACTGCTTGCCCCGTTGCGGCAGATAGGCGCCGCCCGCCGCGTCTCGCGCGTTGATCGGCAGGAACGATTCGGAATAGCCCAGATAGGGCATCAGGCCATACCCCAGATCCACCATCAAGCCGGCGCGCGCCGTGGTTGCGTTATGGATCACCGTCTTGCCGCCCGTCGCCCGATCCTCGACGCGATCGCGGCGGAGGCCGAACTGGATGATCGCGGTATCGAAGGCACGCGTCTGCGTCTGTAGATACAACCCGAATTGCGTCTGCACCTGTTGTTGCGCGTCCGCCACGAAATCGAATTGCAGGACGTTCCCATAGACGGGGTCATAGGCATCGATCGGCGTCGTCGAGGGCGCGAGCGAGAGCATCGGCATGCCGTTGGCATCAAAGGCGCCGGCGCCGGAATAGCCTCCCGCGCTGCGCAGCCTCGTGCTGTTGCGGAGATAATCGGCACCCGCGAGCAGCTTGTGCGTGAAATCCCCGGTGGTGAAATCGAACTGGAACTGGCTGTCGCTGCTCAGGGCCTTTGATCGCGAAACCTCGCCAAAGGCGCGACGGTTGAGAATACGCGCATCGCCGCGCGCCGCATATTCAGGAAACCAGACGTTCAGATAGAGATCGGATGCATCGACATAGGGATTTGCGGGATCAGAATAGACATCGGCGTAGTGGAGCGTCTGGTTCGTGTTGAACCATTCGTAACGCAGCTTCTGACGGAACTCGACGACGTGCGAGAACTGGTGCGAGAAATCGGCGGCGACCCATTGCGTGTCGACATCGATGCGGTCGGTCGACGGCTCGCCGAGCTGCGTGCTCCACGGCAATTTCCCATTGGGCGCGTCGTAGAGCGTGCCGATGAGCGGCAGGAACTGCCCGGCCCAGCCGCTGTCGTCGTCCTGGGCCAGCCCGAGCAAGGTGAGGCTGGTATCCTCGCCGATCTGCCAGCTCAGCGATGCGTTGAGCATCCACCGGCGCTCACTCACGAAATCGGTCTGGGAATCACCCTCGCGCCATAATCCGATCACGCGGCCAGCGAGCTGATCCCCTGCGATCGGGCCGGTCAGGTCAAGGCCGAATTCGCGTGTGTCGAAACTGCCATAGGATGCGAAAAGCTCACCCTGCGTTTCGAATTCCGGGCGCTTGGTGACCAGATTGAGCAGCCCGCCCGTCGATCCCTGCCCATAAAGCATCTGCGACGGTCCGCGCAGGACCTCGATGCGCGAGAGCGTGAAGATTTCCGGGCGCGGGCTGAAGGGATAGCCGAAGGGGCGACGCAGCCCGTCCTGATAGATTGGCGCCTCGATGCCGCGAATGAAGCCGTAATCCCCGCGCGTGTCGATTCCATAGGCTTCGGTGCGGATGCCCGACGCGTAGCGCAGTGCATCCTGCAGATTGAGCGCGCCCATCGCCTCGAAACGGTCGACGGTGATGACGCTCGTCGATTGTGCGGTTTCGACGATCGGCAGGTCGTCTTCGCCTTCGGCAACGGCCTCGGCAGCGATTGGATCATCCTCCGCCGCCATGTCCTGCGCGTGCGCGGTCGCCGCGAGCAATGCGGTCGAGGCCAGCAACAGGGCCATCGGCATGCGGCATTTCGACATGGTCGTGACTGTCCCCCAGACGCCTTGGCACGCGGGCGCTGGGCGGTTTCCGGAATGGAAGATGAATGTGTGATGTATGCCCGCGCTAGAGCGAGTTGTTCCGCGCATCAAGGGAGAACGGTGGCGGGCGCGCACGAAAAGGGCGGCGCTGCACTGGCAGTCGCCGCCCCGATATCATCGTCTGCGCGCGCTTACTGGTCGAGGAAGCTGCGCATCTTGCGGCTGCGTGAGGGATGCTTGAGCTTCCTCAGCGCCTTGGCCTCGATCTGGCGGATACGCTCGCGCGTCACGCTGAACTGCTGGCCAACTTCCTCGAGCGTATGGTCGGTGTTCATGCCGATGCCGAAGCGCATGCGCAGCACGCGCTCCTCGCGCGGGGTCAGGCTGGCGAGCACGCGGGTGACGGTTTCCTTGAGGTTCGCCTGGATCGCGGCATCCACGGGGATGATCGCGTTCTTGTCCTCGATGAAATCGCCGAGGTGCGAATCTTCCTCGTCGCCGATCGGCGTTTCGAGGCTGATCGGCTCCTTGGCGATCTTCATCACCTTGCGCACCTTTTCGAGCGGCATCGACAGCCGTTCGGCCATTTCCTCGGGCGTGGGCTCGCGGCCCTGCTCGTGGAGGAACTGCCGGCTGGTGCGGACCAGCTTGTTGATCGTCTCGATCATATGGACCGGGATGCGGATGGTGCGCGCCTGATCCGCGATCGAGCGCGTGATCGCCTGACGGATCCACCAGGTCGCATAGGTGCTGAACTTGTAGCCGCGGCGATATTCGAACTTATCCACCGCCTTCATCAGGCCGATATTGCCTTCCTGAATCAGGTCAAGGAACTGCAGTCCGCGGTTGGTGTATTTCTTGGCGATCGAGATCACGAGGCGGAGATTGGCCTCGACCATCTCCTTCTTCGCGATACGTGCCTCACGCTCGCCCTTTTGCACCATGTTGACGATGCGGCGGAACTCGTTGAGCGACATGCCGGTCGCCTGCGCGATCTCGCCGATCTCGCTGCGGATGCGGTCGACGGCATCGACCTCGTTGTCCGCAAACGCCGCCCATTTCTTGTCGATCTTCGCAACCCGGTCCATCCAGCCGTCTTCGAGCTCGTGATCGACATATTCGTCGAGGAAGGCCTTGCGCGGCACCTTGTGGCGCTCGGCGAGACGCAGCATCTGGCCGCCAAGCGCGGTCAGGCGGCGGTTGAACGAATAGAGCTGGTCGACAAGATACTCGATCTTGGCGCCGTGGAACTGCACGCTCTCGACCTCGGCGGTCAGATCCTCGCGCAGCTTCTGATACTTGGCTTCCTCGTTCGCCGAGAATTCGTTGCCGACCGCGAGCACCTCCAGGCGCGCCGCCTGAATCTTGGAGAATTTCTTGTAGAGCGAGGTGATGTTCGCGAACTTCTCGAGCGCCGCGGGTTTCAGCGTCTCTTCCATCTGCGCGAGGCTGAGCGTGTTGTCTTCTTCCTCGTCATCCGAGGGGCGCTTGGCGCGCCGCTCGGTCATCGAATCCTCGTCATCGCCGTCGGCGGATTCTTCCTCGACGTCCTCTTCCTCTTTGTAGGAGGGGCCCGCGGTCTTCTCGGAAATCTCGCCGTCGCCTTCCTCATCCTCGTCGGTGAGGCTTTCGGGCGCGGGATCCTTGGAAAGCATTGCGTCGAGATCGAGGATCTCGCGCAGCTGCATCGTGCCCTCATTGAGCGCAGTGGACCAGTCGATGATCGCATTGAAGGTGATCGGGCTTTCGCACAGGCCGAGGATCATCGTGTCGCGGCCAGCCTCAATGCGCTTGGCGATCGCGATCTCGCCTTCGCGCGAGAGCAGTTCAACCGCGCCCATCTCGCGCAGATACATGCGCACGGGATCGTCTGTGCGATCGACCGTCTCGCGCTTCTTCTCGGCGACATTGCCCGAACTGCCGTCACCCGAATCAACCGATTCGACCTCGTCGTCCTGGTCAGGCTGTTCCTCGCCGTCCTCGCCAGCATCCTCGTTCTCGACGATGTTGACGCCCATTTCGTTGAGCGCGGCCATGATGTCTTCGAGTTGATCCGAAGACATCTGATCCTGCGGCAACGCCTCGTTGAGCTGGTCATAGGTGATGTAGCCGCGCTTGCGGGCGCGGGCGATCAGCTTTTTGAGCGAAGCCTCGTTGAGGTCGATAAGCGGTGCATCCCCACCCTCGGTCGCCTCATTGGTCTCCGCCGCGTTCGTCTTTGCCATGTATTCGCCTTGTCCCAAGTCACCCACCGGCATCATCGTCGCCCTGCGTCAGCGCCGCGAGCCTTGCTTCTGCCTCATCGCGCGCCGCGCGCAAGCGGCGCAACTCTTCAAAAACATCGTCATCCGTCTCGCGTTCCAGCCGTGCCGTCGCGGCCGCCAATGCGGCGTCGAGCTCGGGGCGGATTGCCAATGCCTCTATAGTCAAAGCCAGATCACGCCGTATTATATCCGGATCGGCATTGCTTCGCTTCGCGGAAAAGGCAAGCCTGTTTGTCGTGCGCAGCCGTTTGGCAAGCGCCTCCAGGCCCGCCGCGGCCAATATGGGGTCGAGCAGCGCCCGATCAAGATGCGGGATCGTAAGCCCGGCATCGATCAGTATCGCGCGCAATTGCTCTAGCGCGGGATCGCCGAGTTGCAGCGCGGAAATCGCCTCCGCGTGCGGCGCGATCACGCTTGGGTGATCGAGCAGACCCGCGAAAACGAGCCGTGCCATGGCAGGATCGGTGCCCTCCCGGCTAACCGTGCGCGCAATGCCGGAAACGGGCCGTTCGGGCGGCTGCCAACGCCCGCCCGGGCGGGGGCGAAAGGCTTGTTGCGGCCGGAAATCGCGGCGCTGGTTGTAGAGCGCATCGAAACGCTCGCGGAACTCGGCGAAATATTGCTCGCGGACATCGCCGTCACCAATTGCCTTGGCATGCGCGTTGAGCCGTCGACGCAAGCCCGCGCGCGCCTCGGGGCTATCGAGCGGCTCGGCCTCATGCTCGTGCCGCCACAGCCGGTCGGCGAGACCTTCGGGGCTGGCGAGCAGCGCCTCGAAGGCTTGGCGTCCGCCGGACTTCACCAGATCGTCGGGGTCCTGCCCCGCGGGCAGCGTCAGGAATTTGAGCGAACGTCCCGGCTCGAGATGCGGCAGCGCGCGTTCGGCTGCGCGAATCGAAGCCTTCTGCCCCGCATTGTCCCCGTCGAAGCAGAGGATGGGCGTCTCGGTCATCCGCCACAGCCGCTCGATCTGCATCTCGGTGAGCGCGGTGCCTAGCGGCGCGACGGCTTCTTCAATCCCCGCCTGCGCAAGCGCAATGACGTCCATATACCCTTCGACGACGATGACGCGCCCCGCCTTGCGTACTGCGGGCGCAGCACGGTCGAGATTGTAGAGCGTGCGCCCCTTGTCGAAGAGCGGCGTGTCGGGCGAATTGAGATATTTGGGCTCGCCCGCGCCGAGTATCCGCCCGCCAAACGCGATCACGCGCCCACGCTGGTCGCGGATCGGGATCATCAGACGGCCGCGGAAACGGTCATAGGGCTCGCGTTCGCCTTCGGGCGCGATCAGCAATCCCGCCTCGATCAGCGTCTCGACGCCAAAATCCTTGAGTGCGATCTTCAGCTTGCCGCGCGAGTCGGGGGCAAAGCCGAAGCCGAACGCCTTGCGCGTCTTCTCCGAGACGCCGCGCTTCTTGAGATAGGCACGCGCCTCGGCCCCTTCCATGCCCGTGAGCTGCTCCTCGAACCATAGCTGCGCGCGCTCCATCGCGGCGTGGAGTCCGGTCGCGCGCTCGGCGCGCTCCTGCGCATGCGGATCGGGGGCAGGGACGTCCATGCCCGCCGTCTGCGCCAGCTCCTTCACCGCATCCATGAAGGGCAGCCCGCGCTGGTCGGTCAGCCAGCGGATCGCATCGCCATGCGCCGAGCAGCCGAAGCAGTGATAAAAGCCTTTCTCGTCGTTGATGTAGAAGCTGGGCGTCTTCTCATTGTGGAACGGGCAGCACGCCTTGAACTCGCGCCCCGCGCGCTGGAGCTTTACGGTCTTGCCGATCAGCGCGGACAGCAGCGTCCGCGCGCGGAGTTCGTCGAGGAATTGAGGGGTGAGGCTCATCCTCTCCCGATCACGCCAGCGCCGCCTTCACCAGCCCGCTGACCTTGCTCATGTCGAGCTGCGGGCCATGGCGCTCCTTGAGCACCGCCATCACGCGTCCCATGTCCTTGACCGACGCGGCGCCCGTCTCCGCCTTGATTGCCTCGATCGCGGCACGGGTTTCGTCCTCGCTCATCTGCGCTGGGAGGAAGCGTTCGATCACCGTCAACTCGACCTTCTCGGCCTCGGCCAGCTCGGCGCGACCGCCCTTTTCATAGAGTTCGATCGATTCGCGGCGCTGCTTGACCATCTTCTGCAGGACCTCGACCACCAGCGCGTCGTCGTCATCGGGCGCCTTGCCGGTACGCGCTTCGATATCACGGTTCTTGAGCGCGGCCTGGATCAGGCGCACGGCGGCGGTAGTTTCCTTGTCGCCGGCCTTCATGGCGGCGATCTGCGCGGCTTTGATCTCGTCGCGAATCATGGGGTGCTTTCGGCTGAACTTTCGGAAAGGAACAGCTTAGCGGCCCCACGCGGATTTTAATAGATTGACCCGGCCGGGCGTGGCACCTAGTGACGCGGCCGTTTAACCGACAGCCCAGGAGCACATTGTCATGGCCGACGCCAAATCCCTACGCGCGCCCGATGGAGCGACGGGGGTCTTGGTTTTGGCTGACGGTGCGGTGTTGTGGGGCAGGGGATTCGGCGCCAGCGGCGAAGCGGTCGGCGAGGTCTGCTTCAACACCGCGATGACGGGCTATCAGGAAGTGATGACCGATCCGTCCTATGCGGGGCAGATCATCAACTTCACCTTTCCCCACATCGGCAATGTCGGCACCAACCGCGACGATGTCGAGGCGACCAACCCGCATGCGCTCGGCCTGATCGTCCGCGAGGACGTGACCGCCCCCAGCAACTTCCGCAACATCCAGCATTTCGACGAGTGGCTGAAGGCCAATGGCCGGATCGGCCTCGCCGGGATCGATACGCGCGCGCTCACCCGCCGCATCCGCTACAAGGGCGCCCCCAGCGGCGTGATCGCGCACAATGCCTGGGGCGAATTCGATATCGACGCGCTGCTGAAAAAGGCGCGCGAATGGCCGGGGCTCGAGGGTATGGACCTCGCGAAGGAGGTCTCGACGCTCCAGAGCTATCAATGGCACGACGGCCTCTGGACGCTGAAGGACGGCTATCGCCTCAACGAGGCGACCGACGACCGCCCGCATGTCGTCGCGATCGATTACGGGCTCAAGCGCAATATCCTGCGCAACCTCGTTGCCGCGGGCGCGCGCGTGACCGTCGTGAAGGCGACCGCGACCGCCGAGGAGGTGCTTGCGCTCAACCCCGACGGCATCTTCCTCTCCAACGGCCCCGGCGACCCCGCCGCCACTGGCGAATATGCGGTGCCCGTGATCCGTGAGTTGCTGGAAGTCGGCAAGCCGATCTTCGGCATCTGCCTCGGCCACCAGCTCCTCGCGATCGCGGTCGGCGGCAAGACGATCAAGATGCATCAGGGCCATCGCGGCGCGAACCATCCGGTCAAGCGCCTCGACGACGGCGCGGTCGAGATCACCAGCATGAACCACGGCTTCGCGGTCGAGGTGGACAGCCTGCCGGCCAATGCGCGCGAGACGCATGTCTCGCTGTTCGACGGCTCCAACTGCGGCTTCGAACTTACCGACAAGCCGGTGTTCTCGGTGCAGTACCACCCCGAGGCGAGCCCGGGTCCGCAGGACAGCCACTATCTGTTCGAGAAGTTCGTGAAGAGGCTACGCTAGCTGCATATGTCAGAGCAGGGATCGCTTAGCGAGTGGGAGGTGGATATCCTCAAGACGCTAGACTCTATCGATAAGCAGCACGTTCGTTTGTCACATGAGTTTCCGTCGATTCTCGACGATGGATGGACCACTAGTTCGCACGTCAGGCATATTCTGAAGAGCAAAAGCTTGCCAACGCGGCAGACGCTTAGGAGGCTTACTGATTGGGGTTTTGTTGAGCTTAATCAGCAAGGTAGAATTCAGTTCTTCCGACTGAGTCCCAAAGGCATTCGCGCGCTGAATTCAGATATTCTTGAGCCAGTGAATAGGATTAATAGCGCAAATTGGACAGGTGTTGTTAGCCCTGTTCAAATTGAACAGGTTTTGAATATAGTCAGTGAAATTGAAGATATATGCGAAAATATCACGGACAATGAAGTTAGGTCGCAAATAATTGGACTTGTTCGGGCGTTGGAAATCTTGATCGACCTTCCAAATCCTCCGCGGCAGGGCCTCATCGCATTGGTTCGAGATCCTGCATTCGCAAATATAGTTCAGGTAGCAACGTGTCTAGCTGCGATAGTGGCAGCAATTCGAGGATAAATAATGCCCAAACGCACTGACATTTCCTCCATCCTCATCATCGGCGCAGGTCCAATAGTCATCGGGCAGGCGTGCGAGTTCGACTATTCGGGGACGCAGGCGTGCAAGGCGCTGCGCGAGGAGGGCTATCGCATCATCCTCGTCAACTCGAACCCCGCGACGATCATGACCGATCCCGATCTGGCGGACGCGACCTATGTCGAGCCGATCACCCCCGAGATCGTCGCCAAGATCATCGAGAAGGAGCGCCCCGACGCGCTGCTGCCGACGATGGGCGGGCAGACCGCGCTCAACACCGCGCTCACGCTGTTCAACGACGGCACGCTCGAAAAATATGGCTGCCAGATGATCGGCGCCGATGCCGAGGCGATCGACAAGGCCGAGGACCGACTGAAATTCCGCGACGCGATGGACAAGATCGGCCTTGAAAGCGCGCGCTCGCGGATCGCGCATTCGATGGACGACGCGATGGCCGCGCTCGAATTCGTCGGCCTGCCCGCGATCATCCGCCCGAGCTTCACGCTGGGCGGCACCGGCGGCGGCGTCGCCTATAACAAGGACGAGTTCGTCCACATCGTTACGACCGGGCTCGAAGCCTCGCCGACGACCGAGGTTCTGATCGAGGAATCGCTCCTCGGTTGGAAGGAATATGAGATGGAGGTGGTGCGCGACCGCAAGGATAACGCGATCATCATCTGCTCGATCGAGAATGTCGATCCGATGGGGGTTCATACCGGGGACTCGATCACCGTCGCGCCCGCGCTGACGCTGACCGACAAGGAATACCAGATCATGCGCAACGCGAGCATCGCCTGCTTGCGTGAAATCGGCGTCGAAACAGGTGGTTCGAACGTGCAGTTCGCGGTCAATCCCAAGGATGGCCGCCTGATCGTGATCGAGATGAACCCGCGCGTGTCGCGCTCTTCGGCGCTCGCCTCCAAGGCGACGGGCTTCCCGATTGCCAAGGTCGCGGCGAAGCTCGCGGTCGGCTACACGCTGGACGAGATCGACAACGACATCACCGGCGCGACGCCCGCGAGTTTCGAGCCGACGATCGACTATGTCGTCACCAAGATCCCGCGCTTCGCCTTCGAGAAGTTCAAGGGCTCCGAGCCGATCCTCTCGACCGCGATGAAGTCGGTGGGCGAGGTGATGGCGATCGGACGCAACATGCATGAATCGATACAGAAGGCGCTGCGAGGGCTCGAGACCGGGCTTTCGGGCTTCAACACCATCGACCACCTGATCGGCGCGCCCAAGGACGACATCGTGGCGGCGCTGTCACGCGCAACGCCTGACCGGCTGCTGATCGCTGCGCAGGCGCTGCGCGAGGGGCTGACCGTCGAGGAAATCCATCAGATTTCCAAATATGATCGCTGGTTCCTCGAGCGCATGGCCGAGATCATCGCCGCGGAGCGTGAGGTGATCGAAAACGGTCTGCCGCGTGAGACGAAGAGCATGCGCCGCCTCAAGGCGATGGGCTTCTCGGACAAGCGGCTCGCCTGGCTTGCGCTGCAATCGGCGCATCTGGCCAAGGGCATGGACCGTGCGGTCGCGCGCGGGTCGGGGCTGATCCGCGAGGCGGTGGTCGCGATGACGGGCGGGGTGACCGAGCAGGAGGTGCGCAAGCTGCGCCACAAGCTCGGCGTGCGCCCCGTCTTCAAGCGCATCGACACCTGCGCCGCCGAGTTCGAGGCGAAGACGCCTTACATGTATTCGACCTATGAGGCGCCCGCCTTCGGCGAGCCCGAGTGCGAATCCCAGCCCACGGACCGCAAGAAGGTCGTCATCCTCGGCGGCGGCCCCAACCGGATCGGGCAGGGGATCGAGTTCGACTATTGCTGCTGCCACGCGTGCTTCGCGCTCGATGAGGCGGGCTATGAAACGATCATGATCAACTGCAATCCCGAGACGGTCTCCACCGATTACGACACCTCGGACCGGCTCTATTTCGAGCCGCTGACCGCGGAGGACGTGCTCGAGATCCTGCATGTCGAGCAGCAGAACGGCACGCTTGCCGGCGTAATCGTACAGTTCGGCGGCCAGACGCCGCTGAAGCTCGCCCAGGCGCTTGAGGATGCGGGCATCCCGATCCTCGGCACCAGCCCCGACGCGATCGACCTTGCCGAAGACCGCGAGCGCTTCGCCGCGCTCGTAAACAAGCTCAAGCTCCTCCAGCCCGCCAACGGCATCGCACGCAGCCGCGAGGAAGCAATCGCGGTCGCCGAGCGCATCGGCTATCCCGTGCTGATCCGCCCCTCCTATGTGCTCGGCGGGCGCGCGATGGAGATCGTCGACGGCCAGCAGCAGCTCGAGGACTATATCCAGACCGCGGTGCAGGTGTCGGGCGACAGCCCTGTCCTGATCGACCAGTATCTGCGCGACGCGATCGAGGTCGACGTCGACGCGATCTGCGACGGCGACGATGTCGTGGTCGCGGGCGTGCTCCAGCATATCGAGGAAGCGGGCGTCCATTCGGGCGACAGCGCATGCACCATCCCGCCCTACAGCCTGCCGCAGGACATCATCAGCGAGATCGAGCGCCAGACCGAGCTGCTTGCGCACGCGCTCGAGGTGAAGGGCCTTATGAACATCCAGTTCGCGGTGAAGGACGGCAAGGTCTTTCTGATCGAGGTCAACCCGCGCGCCAGCCGCACAGTGCCCTTCGTGGCCAAGGCGATCGGCCAGCCCATCGCCAAGATCGCCGCGCGCGTGATGGCGGGCGAGAAGCTGAAGGACCTGCCGACGATCGACCGTCACGCGATCAACCATGTCGCGGTGAAGGAGGCGGTCTTCCCGTTCGCGCGCTTCCCCGGCGTCGATCCGGTGCTGTCACCAGAAATGAAATCCACCGGCGAAGTGATGGGAATCGACAAGGATTTCGCAATCGCCTTCGCCAAGTCGCAGCTTGGCCTGGGCGACGACCTGCCGCTCGAAGGCACGGTGTTCGTGTCGGTCAAGGATACCGACAAGCTCGTCGTGCTGCCGGGCGTGCGCCTGCTTTCCGAAATGGGGTTCAGCATTCTCGCGACGGGCGGCACCGCCGACTTCATCGAAGACGCCGGTATCGCGGTCGAACGGGTCAACAAGGTGGCGCAGGGGCGCCCCAATATCGTCGATCGGATCAAGGATGGCGAAGTCGACCTGATCTTCAACACCACCGAGGGCTGGCAGTCGCACAAGGATTCGCAGTCGATCCGCGTATCCGCACTATTGGGCAAGGTTCCATACTATACGACGGCGACGGCGAGCGTCGCTTCGGCACGCGCGATCGAAGCGCTTCGGAACCAGAGCCTTGAAGTGCGGTCGCTGCAATCCTATTATTCAGCCTCACACGCCTGATCCCGACAAATTATAGCGTGGCGGGCGGCTTTTCACTTCAGGGGTGAAGCCGCTTGGGGGAAGCTTTGACAAAGGACAGTTGGATGGCGACCGTCGAAAAATTGCCGATGCTGGCAGAGGGCTATGAGAAGCTGACGGAAGGTCTCCGCCGCCTCAAGGCCGAGCGCCCGGAGATCGTGGATGCGATCGAGGAAGCGCGCGCGCACGGCGACCTGTCGGAAAACGCGGAATATCACGCCGCCAAGGAACGGCAGGGCCAGATCGAGGCGTCGATCGCGGATATCGAGGACCGCCTCAGCCGCGCGCAGATCATCGATCCCACGACGCTGTCGGGCGACAAGGTGATCTTCGGCGCGACCGTGACGCTGCTCGACGAGGACGAAAAGCCCGTCAGGTATCAGATTGTCGGCCAGACCGAGGCGGACGCCAAGGTGGGCCGCATCTCGTACAACTCGCCGCTCGGCCGCGCGCTGATCGGGCGCCAGGTCGACGACGAGGTCGAGGTTTCGGTGCCCTCGGGCGACCGCTACTATCTGGTGTCCAAGATCGAATTCATCTGATCGCCGGGATGCGTATCCCGCAGGGTAAGGTGACCAACGCGCTGGTGATCGCCACCAGCGCGATCTGGTTGCTGCTGACGTTGACGGGTTATGAGGATCTGGCGGTTGGCATCGGGGGTTTCTTCCCCGCACGACTGTCGGGGGCGCTAGCGCTCGAAGGGGCGCTGCCCGCCTGGCTGACGCCACTTTCGGCGGTGCTGCTTCACGCCGATCTGTTCCACCTCGCCTTCAACATGCTGATGCTGTTCTATTGCGGCCGGTTCGTCGAGGCAGCGATTGGTCGTTGGGGACTGGGCGTGCTCTATCTCGCCGGCGCCTATGTATCGGCGGGCGCCGAATATTTCTGGGATCCGGGCAATGTCGCGCCGATGATTGGCGCCAGCGGGGCGATATCCGCGATTTTCGGTTGCTATGCGATGCTGTTCGGCCAGAACAGGATCCGGCCGCTGGGTCCAATTCCCGCGCGCGTGATCCAGATCGCCTGGCTGGCTGTCGCCTGGATCGTCATTCAGGCACTGCTCGGCATTGCGACATGGGGTTCGATGACGCGCATTGCGATCGCCGCGCATATCGGCGGCTTCATCGTGGGACTGCTGCTCGCGCGCCCGCTGCTGCTCTGGCGCTACCGCAAGGCGTGATGGCACGCTCCGGCTCTCGCCGAGCGCGTTGTCAATGCTTATGCGCCCTTGTTCGCCGGCGCGATCAGGTCGGGCTGGAGCAGGCGGTGCAGATGGACGACGACATATTTCATCTCGGCGTCGTCAACGGTGCGCTGTGCCGCCGCGCGCCACGCCTTTTCGGCGCTGGCATAGTCGGGAAAAACGCCGACGATATCGATCGATTTCAGATCGTCGAAATCGAGGGTCTGCGGATCGCTGACGCGACCGCCGAAGACGAGGTGCAGTTTGCTCATGAAGGTGTCACCAAATCTGTTGGGATTTGCGGTGGTCCCTAGGCAGGCTGCGCCTCGCCGTCAATCTTGACGTAGCGGAAATCAGCCCTTCTTGCCCGATCCGCCGACACTCTTGCCCGCGGCCGAGCCGGCTTCTTCGATCGCGGTGACCACTGCGCCGACAAACTGGCCGAGCTGTGACTTGGCTGCGTCGGCATTGATGCCAAGCGCGTCGAGCTTCTTCTGCCCCGCACTCTTCGCCGCCTTCGCCGCCGTGGACGCGCTCTGATTGATCTTCTTGCCGGTCGCTCCCAGCGCCTTGGTCTCGCGCTCGGTGCGCGGCAGCAGCGAACCGACCAGTGCTCCCAGCGCAATGCCGCCGACGAGGAAGGCGAGGGGGTTATCCTGCACCTGTTGGCTCGTCTTGGCCTTGGCGGCCCTGGCGCCCTGCTCGGCGCTGGAATAGGCCTTGCGTGCCTTCGCCTTACTGCTTTCCAGGGCTTCGGACGCCTTGGCGCGGCCGCTGGCATAGGCCGCCTCGGCGCGTTCGCGTGCGGCGTGCGCGCTTTCCTTCACCTGCTCACTCGCAACGCCAAGCTTCTCGCTCGCCAGCGCCGAAACCTTGCGGGCATTGTCGCTGATCGGGTTCGTCATGTTTCATCCTCCATTCCGGCGGGCGCTAGGCGGGCGCCTTGTGCCTGGGTGTAACTCTTGCGGGGCGGGGGCAGTTGCCTCGGGGCGCGAAAAGGCCGAAGCGACGACATTCCACAGCGTCCCCCGGAAGAACCAGGCTATCACCGCCGCCACCGCGCCGGCCGCAACCGCGGGACGCTCCTTCACCAGCGCAATGCCTTCCTGTGCGAGTTCCTCCACCTTTTCCCGCAGTTCCTCCACGGCTTCCTCGATCAGTGCGCTAGGCTTGAGCCGCCCCTGGATCTCTACAAGCAGCTGGGTCAGTTGCTGACGTGCACGTGCCGCCTCCTCGCGCGCAAGAACAAGTTCGCGTTCGGTTCGGCTCATCTGCCCGCCCCGAATTCGTCCAGGTCGTTGCGGACCTTTTCGCTCACGATGCTGAACAACAAAGCCATGACGGCGAGCGCCAGGATCGCGATCAGCAGCGCCGCCCCCACAACCCCGATAAAGGGTGCCAGCGCAAACACCGCGGCCATCAGCAGCAAGATCGTTGCACATAGCCCGAGCAGCGCGCCGATCGCTGCAAAGACGATATATTTGCGATAGCCTGCCAGGCGATGCAGCGCCTGTGCTCGATAGAGCTTGATTTCGGCCTTTACAAAGGTTTCGGCGTCATCGACGAGCTGCCCAAGCAGATCGCCGATGCCCTCTTCCTCCTGCTCCACACGCTGATCACTCACCGCTGGCTCCCCTCACGTCGGTGAAGTTCAGGCCTTCTTGTTCGATCCGGAGTCATCCGAACCCGCCTTGATCAAGCGCGCAAGCACGAAGCCGACCGCTGCAGCCGCGCCTATCGCGACGGCGGGACTTTTCTTCACGAAATCTCCCGCGTCCTTGACGAGTGCGTCGACATCCTTGCCCTTCAGCGTCGTCGCGAAGCTGGCCACCGCTTCAGCCGCCTTGCGCGTATAGTCGCCATATTGCGCGCCGACGCGCTCGTCGACTGTTCCCGCGGCGTCGCCGATCAGTTTTGCGACATTATCGAGCGCGCCTGTCGCGCGATCCTTGCCCTGTGCCGCAAGCTCGTGTGCACGCTCGCTCGCCTGCTGCTTGAGCGCCTTCGCTTCCTTTTTCACCGCCGCGGTCGCCTCATTGGCCTTGGCCTTGAGCGGCGAGGGCTTGGCCTTGGCCTTGGCCTTGGGCGCTGCACGGGTCGCCGCCTTCTTCACAGGCTCCGCCTTCTTGGCGATGGGCTTCGGCGCAGCGCTCGCTGCCGTCTTCGGTACCGCGGGTTTCCTGGCAGCCGGCTTCTTTGCCGCGGTCTTCTTGGGGGTCGTGCCTTCAGCCATGAACATGTCTCCCATCTGCGGAATTCGATTCACAGCTACAACAATCGCGATTGCGAACGGGTTCCGCAAGGCTTTCGGGGCAATTGCCTTTGCATGGCTTCCCCGATAGGAGGCCCGCAACCTTTCCCACCCACCCAAGAAAGCGAGACACATGACCGCGATCATCGACGTTCACGCACGCCAGATCCTGGACAGCCGGGGCAACCCGACCGTGGAGGTCGACATCCATCTGGAAGACGGCAGCTTCGGCCGCGCTGCGGTGCCCTCGGGTGCCTCGACGGGTGCGCATGAAGCGGTCGAGAAGCGCGACGGCGACAAGGGCTATTATCTCGGCAAGGGTGTCACCCAGGCGATCGAGGCGGTGAACGGTGAGATCGCCGAGGCGATCCTCGGCCTCGATGCCGAGGACCAGAGCGAAGTCGACGCAGTGATGATCGACCTCGACGGCACCGAGAACAAGGGCCGGCTCGGCGCGAACGCGATCCTCGGTGTCAGCCTCGCCACGGCAAAGGCCGCGGCGGACTCGCGTGGCCTCCCGCTCTATCGCTATGTCGGCGGGGTTTCGGCGCACATGCTGCCCGTGCCGATGATGAACATCATCAACGGCGGCGAGCATGCCGACAACCCGATCGACTTCCAGGAATTCATGGTCATGCCCGTCGGCGCCGACAGCATCGCCGAAGCGGTGCGCTACGGCGCCGAGATCTTCCACACGCTCAAGAAGGGCCTGTCCGAAAAGGGCCTGTCGACCGCGGTCGGGGATGAAGGCGGTTTCGCGCCCAATCTGGCGTCGACCACCGACGCGCTCGACTTCATCATGGCAAGCATCGAGAAGGCAGGTTACACGCCCGGCGACGACGTCGTGCTCGCGCTCGACTGCGCTTCGACCGAATTCTTCAAAAACGGCGCCTATCAGATGGTGGGCGAGGGCAAGACCTTCTCGCCCGCCGAGATGGCCGACTATCTCGCCGACCTGTGCGCACGCTATCCGATCCTGTCGATCGAGGACGGCATGGCCGAGGACGATCTCGAGGGCTGGAAGATCCTGACCGACAAGATCGGCGGCAAGGTTCAGCTGGTCGGCGACGACCTGTTCGTCACCAACCCCGCGCGCCTTGCAATGGGCATCGACAAGGATCTCGCCAACTCGCTGCTGGTCAAGGTCAACCAGATCGGCACGCTCACCGAGACGCTCGAGGCGGTCAGCATGGCGCACCGCGCGGGCTACACCGCGGTGATGTCGCACCGTTCGGGCGAGACCGAGGATTCGACGATCGCCGATCTCGCGGTCGCGACCAACTGCGGCCAGATCAAGACGGGCAGCCTTGCGCGTTCGGACCGGCTCGCCAAGTACAACCAGCTCATCCGCATCGAGGAGGAGCTGGGCACCGTCGCGCGTTATGCGGGTCGCGCGATCTTCGGCTGAGGTAGCGAAAGCCGCTCGATACTGCCCGGAATCGGCTTTTGTGCCGCCGTACGTCGCAAAAGGCGTGCGGCGGCACAAAAACGGCTTGCGTCGGCGAATCGGCTGTGATTCAAGGAATCACGATGACACGCGCGATTTCCGCCCTTTCCCTGCTTCGTTCGGCCGCACCGACTGCGATCATGATGCTCGTGATCGCGATCTTCGGCGGCTATGCGGTGGTGGGGAAGAATGGCGTGCTCGCCTGGGGCGATTATAGCCGCCAGCTCGATCAGCAGCGCGTCGAGCTCGCCAAGCTCGAGAAGCAGCGCGATCTGCTGCAGAACCGCGTCGCTTTGCTTGATCCGAAGAAGGCCAATCCCGATATGGCGGACGAGTTGATCCGTCGCGAACTCGGGCTTGCGCATCCCGACGAAGTGATCGTTCCGCTCAATTGATTTTTTGAGGTCGATTTTGCGGCTTGCCGTTGCGGAATCCGTGACGGCGCGCTTATAGACGCCTCGTTCCTTTCCTCCCTCCCTAGGTGAACGACTTGGCAAGAGCATCATCAGCGAAACCGTCCAAGAGTGCGCCGGCCCCGCTAACCAATCGCGAGCGGCCCGGCGAACCCGAGCGCTACAAGGCGAGCAAGGAAGAATTGCTCCAGTTCTACCGCGACATGCTGCTCATCCGCCGCTTCGAGGAAAAGGCAGGCCAGCTCTACGGCCTCGGCCTGATTGGCGGCTTCTGCCACCTCTATATCGGCCAGGAGGCCGTGGCCGTCGGCCTTCAGTCGGCGCTGAACGGGGAAACCGACAGCGTTATCACGGGCTATCGCGACCATGGCCACATGCTCGCCTATGGCATCGATCCCAAGGTGATCATGGCCGAGTTGACCGGGCGCGAGGCGGGCATCAGCCGCGGCAAGGGCGGCTCGATGCACATGTTCTCGGTCGAGCATAAATTCTACGGTGGCCACGGCATCGTCGGCGCGCAGGTGTCGCTGGGCACGGGCCTCGCCTTCAAGCACAAATATTCCAAGGACGGCGGCGTCGCGATGGCCTATTTCGGCGATGGCGCGGCCAACCAGGGCCAGGTCTATGAGAGCTTCAACATGGCCGAGCTCTGGAAGCTCCCGATCATCTTCGTGATCGAGAACAACCAGTATGCGATGGGCACCTCGGTCAACCGCGCTTCGGCCGAAGACCAGCTTTATCGCCGCGGTGAGAGCTTCCGCATTCCCGGCATCCAGGTCGACGGCATGGACGTGCTCGCCGTGCGTGGTGCTGCCGAAGAGGCGGTCGAATGGGTTCGTTCGGGCAAGGGCCCGATCCTGCTCGAGCTCAAGACCTATCGCTATCGCGGCCACTCCATGTCCGATCCCGCCAAATACCGTTCGCGTGATGAGGTGCAGGCGGTCCGCGACAAGTCCGACCCGATCGAAGCGGCGAAGCGCGAGCTCGAGAAGCTCGGCGTCAGCGAGGATGCGCTGAAAGACATCGACAAGGAAATCCGCAAGGTCGTCAGCGAGGCTGCCGATTTCGCGGAAACGTCGCCCGAACCCGACGCTTCCGAACTCTATACCGACGTGCTGGTGGATCAATATTGATGGCTGTAGAACTCAAGATGCCCGCGCTTTCCCCCACCATGGAGGAAGGCACGCTCGCCAAGTGGCTCGTCAAGGAAGGCGATGAGGTCAAATCGGGCGACATTCTCGCCGAGATCGAGACCGACAAGGCCACGATGGAATTCGAGGCGGTCGACGAAGGCACGATCGCGAAGATCCTCGTCGCCGAAGGAACCGATGGCGTGAAGGTCGGCACGGTGATCGCGCTGATCGGCGGAGAAGGGGAGGAGGCCGCGACGCCCGCCCCGGCGCCGACGGCAGCCGAACCCGCTCCCGCCGCGACTCTCCCCGAGAGCGAGGCCGGCAGCGCGAAGAAGGCCGAAAGCGGTACGCAGAAGCTGGCGTCAGAAGCTAAGGCGCAGGTGGCCGACCCCGCGATCCCTGCGGGCACCGAAATGGTAAAGACCACGGTGCGCGAGGCGCTGCGCGACGCGATGGCCGAGGAAATGCGCGCAGATGAACGCGTGTTCGTGATGGGCGAGGAAGTCGCCGAATATCAGGGCGCGTACAAGGTGACGCAGGGCCTGCTCGAGGAGTTCGGAGCCGAGCGCGTGATTGACACGCCGATCACCGAATATGGCTTTGCGGGCGTCGGCACGGGCGCGGCGATGGCGGGGCTGCGACCGGTCGTCGAGTTCATGACCTTCAACTTCGCGATGCAGGCGATCGACCACATCATCAACTCGGCCGCCAAGACCAACTACATGTCGGGCGGACAGATGCGCTGCCCGATCGTGTTCCGTGGTCCCAACGGCGCCGCGAGCCGCGTCGGAGCGCAGCACAGCCAGAATTACGGCCCCTGGTACGCCTCGGTCCCCGGCCTGATCGTCATTGCGCCCTATGACGCCGCCGATGCCAAGGGGCTCCTGAAGGCCGCGATCCGCTCGAACGATCCCGTCGTCTTCCTAGAGAACGAGCTGATGTACGGTCGCAGCTTCGAGGTGCCCAAGCTCGACGATTACGTCCTCCCGATCGGCAAGGCGCGGATCATGCGCGAAGGCAAGGACGTGACGCTGGTCAGCTATTCGATCGGCGTGGGCGTTGCGCTCGACGCTGCTGAAAAGCTCGCAGCCGAGGGGATTGATGCCGAGGTGATCGACCTTCGCACGCTGCGCCCGCTCGACACCGCGACCGTGCTGCAGAGCCTCAAGAAGACCAACCGCATGGTCGTGGTCGAGGAAGGCTGGCCGGTCTGCTCGATCTCGAGCGAGATCGTCGCGGTGGCAATGGAGCAGGGCTTTGACGATCTCGACGCCCCCGTCATGCGCGTGACGAACGAGGACGTCCCGCTGCCCTATGCGGCGAACCTCGAAAAACTGGCACTCATCGACTCAGACCGCGTGGTGACGGCGGTCAAGAAGGTCACCTATCGCTGATCAGCTGGTATAGTTCGCGCACGAGGCGACCGGTGCGTTGCCCGGATTGTATATCTGGGCAAGGTCGCGCTCGTCGCGAACGAGATAAGCCGCGGTATAGCGGATGCGCGGCGTGCCGAAGAGCGCCGAGCTGACGATCGGCTCATAGTCGTACGTGATCTCGACGAACATCACGGCGTTGTTGGCCGGGGCGGTAACGCGCGTACCGGCTGGCCCCATGCCCGGGAAGCTCGTCCCCGTCGCGCCGGTTCCCTGAACGCCGTAGCTTGAATCGTAATTCTTCAAGCCCAAGCAACGCTGCCAGTGGACCCATTGGCCGCCATCCGCATTGCGCTCCAGGCTCGAAATGACGATGCGGCCGCGCTCGGTCAGCTTGAGCCGTCCCGCCTGAAGCTTGGCCGCTACAAGGCTGTCGTTGACATCAACTTCTCGGATCTGGGTGAGCGCCAGCGGATTGTCCTCGCCAATGCGCGACGTGTTGTCGGCCATGCCAAGCGCGATCTGGCTGATGCGCTGGTGCGAAAGTGCCAGATTGGTCGCTTCGATGCCGTACAGCCCCATCGCGAGCACCGCCGGGAACGTGTAGGCGAATTCGACATAGGCGACCGCGGACGTGTCGCGGCGAAGTGCGTTGCATACGCGCCGCAGCTGTCGGATCATGCGCATACCGCCTCCGCTTGTTGGGCGCCAAAAGGTTGGTTGCGCAGGATCGTGGTGGCCGAAACCTCCCGGTGACTGGGCCAGCCGAGAAACTTGCCGAGCGGGAAGAGCAGCGGGTAGCTCACGGTCATCTTGTAGCTGACGATATCGTCGGCGCCGCCCTGGCCATCGGCACCTTGCTCGGCGTCCCAACGTCCGTTGCCGTTGGTATCGACAAAGCATTCGCCGGTATCATGGATGCCATTGGCGTTCGTATCGGTGAATTCCTCTGCCAGACCAATGCGGCTGAATGAACGATAGCTCTTGCGCGTCGATGTGAAGGTCGCCTGCTTCGAGATTCCCCGAACCATGGCTTGCACGGCTCCATCAATCTCGGATGCCTTAGCCGCGCCCGATTCCAGCGTGGAGTCCCGGCCCGCCTTGTTGAGAGCGCCTTCGAGCACCGTCTGGACATAGGCCTGATAGCCAAGCTCCATCATGCCCATGGTAAGCACAAGCATGATTGGCGCGATGATCGCGAACTCGACCACGGTAGCGCCCTGGCGATCATTCGCGAGACGCCGCTTGGCGGGGCGCAAGGCGATCATTTGGACAATCTCAGTTCCGCGATGCGCGTCGCGATTTCCTTGAAGCGCTGTTTGAGCTGCTCGGTGGTGGTGGCTGCCAGTGCCTTGCCCGGGCTCGCACAGGCTACCATCTCGGGCGTCTGCGCAGTGGCGAAGGACACGGTCCATACCATGACGTTGCGCGCCTTGATCGCTTCGCACACGGCGCGGAAACGCTCGAGGTGCCGCAGCGCCAGGTCATTATTGTCCGGATCCTGGCCGGGGCCGGTGATCCGGCGGTCCAGCTTTTCATAGCCATAGGTGCCATAAAGCGCGGAGTTGGGCTGCATGGCGCCGTCGGTCATGAAAATGACGTGGCGGTTGATCTGGCGCCGGTTGGGTGCGGTCGCGTTATCAGCCGCGAACAGGCCGGTCGGGGATACAAGCCGCCCACCCCAGATGATGCCAAGATCGAGATAGGTGCTGCCGACAGGATTGAGTGCGTTGACATAGGTCTGCACATCGCCGCGCGTCATCACGTCCAGCTTGCGTGCAGCCGCAGGGCAGTAGGTGGTGGGGTTCGACCCGTCATTGGAGCTGTTCACATCGGCATAGCTGTTGCGGTTGAACACGACGCGCGACCAGGCGGGCGCCCAGCGGGTATCCGGATCGGACGTCGGGATCATGTCGATGTCCAGATCCCATGCCTGGTTATAGGGCGAGGTCTTGAGATCATCGGCGTTGTCGGGGAAAGTCGCTTGCCCCTCGAGCGTCTTGCGCTCCTCGATGCATTTGTTGGACCAGTTCACCGAGGTGGTTGTGACGCCGGTCCCCTGCTGCGCGAGTTCCAGCGGGTTGTACTGCCCCGCGGCCGGCATCGTGCCGTCTTTGCCGAAGGCCATCGTAACGCTGCCGCCCGTCTTGAACTGGCTGGTGTCGTACGGCACTTCTTTCTTGAAGGTCCAGTTGGTGAACTTGTACCTTCCCGTGTAATTCTGCACGTGCTGGACGCGCTTGCGGCGGCAGCTGCGGTCGCCGCCCGAACTGTCAATGCCGGTGTCCGTCCAGCCCCAGTCATCGCCCGCATCCGAGTCGTTCGAATAAGTGATGTGCGTAGTTGCTGCAGGCGGCGGTCCGCCACCGGTCTGCACCGGATTCCCCGTCTGCGCAGGATTGAAGCCACTGAAGCTCTCGTTGCGTCCATATTTCGAACAATTGTTCTGCGAGATCGAGATCGGGTTGCCCGATCCGTCCGCGTAGGTCTCCTTGGTCAGCGTCGCCGTGGAACCGACGGTGTAGTCTGGCGTATTGTAGTTGGCGAGCCGTGATTGATATTTCGTTTGATCTTTCAGCCAGTTGGCCTGGAGCAAGCCACCAACGTTGACGCCCGACGAGAACGGCACGAAGCCGTAGCGCACCCGCGCAGTGTCGCTCATCGCCGAATCGAGAACGTCGTAGAAGCCCATCACCGCCGAGCGCAGCGCCACGATGCGCGACGTCGACCCGCCGTTCACGTCGTTGCCCGCCGCGTCCCAGTCCATCGATCCGGTCGTGTCGAGGACAAACATGATATCGGCATTGGCGATTTCGAGGCGCGCATCGCAAGCTACCGTCATGGCGAGCGAGGGCACGTTGAACAGCCGCATCAGCGTCATGGGGACCGTGGCGGTTGCGCTCGCGGTGACCTGACCATCGTCGGTACCCGTCGGAGTGAAGGCCGCGCCCGTCGAGCCGAAGCTTCCTTGCGGATAGTTTGAATTGAAGAATTTGCTCGCTTCGGCCTTCGCGACAGTATCGTCATCGAAATCCGCTGCGGTCATCGCGCGGCGTCCGGCAAGCGCACCGGCGTCGCAAGCCTGCTGCAAGCGCGACTTGACCATATAGGCACGGCCCATGTCGAACGCGGAGCCCGCGATGCCGATGATCGGAAACATCGCGGCGGCCATCATCAGCATCGTGTTGCCGGCGGTGTCACAGGCGAGTCTCGCGAGTTGCCCGCGGCTCCAACCCTTTGCTTTATGTCCCGTTTTCATGCTCTGGCCTTACCCCCAAGCGCTGCATAGATTGCGCGACAGCCTGCACCGTGCCACGGCGCGGCTAATGAGAGCTGACGGGGCGTGGTTAATCGCCCATTTTCCATGAATGAGTTTGGTTTACGAGGAAGTGGCGTGACGCCTTCGATCGATCCCGAAATCGCGCTTTCGATGGCTTATGCGCCGCCCGCGCGGCGCGCGGCGCTGGAAACCATATGGGCGCTGGACGCGCAGCTGGCGGGCATAATTCGTTCCACGACCGAACCGATGATCGGCGCGATGCGGCTGACCTGGTGGCGCGATGCGATCGGCGCGCTGGCAGGCGGGGGGCCCCCCGCCGAACCGCTGCTGCAACGGCTGCATGAAACGCTGGTTGCCGGCGGAGAGGGCACGGGGCGGCTCGCCGACATGGCCGAAGGCTGGATTGCGCTGCTCGATCCGCTGCCGCTCCCGACCGCCGTGCTGGAAGATTATGCGCGGCAGCGCGGCGGGGTGCTTTTTGCCGAGATCGGGCGCGTGCTGGGCGCGACCGATACTGCCGGGCTCGAAACCGCAGGCGCGGGCTGGGCGCTGGTCGATTTCGCATTTCGTTGCAGCGACCGCAAGACCGCCGAAGCAGCACTTGCGCTTGCCGGCCCAATGCTGCGAGGAGCGCTGTCGACTCGCTGGCCACGCGCAGCGCGACCGCTCGGCATGCTCGCGCATCTGGCGTTGCGCGATGCCGAGGCCGGGCTCGACGCCGCGCGCCGCCCCGGTTCGCCGGGCCGGGCGCTGCGGATGCTCCGCCATCGCCTCACCGGACGCTGAGACTTGATATCGGAGGCGAAACGAGCCTAGCCTCGCCGCATTGGAGGCGGGAGGACGATATGGGGCGTTTCCTGGCAGGCGTGGGATCGGCGTTGCTGCTGGCCACGGCGGGCATATTCTGGTGGCAGAGCCGGGCGGAGAGCGAGCCCGTGCTGCCCAATGCACCGGCGGTGCAGTCGGCGGGCCTGCCACTGCCCGGAGACCCGCTCCCCGCGCCTCCTGAGGCCAGCGCGCAATCGCGCGAGGAAAGGCGCTTCGGACGTGCGGACAAGGACAGGAACGGCGCTGTCAGCACCGAGGAATATTTTGCGAGCCGCCGCAAGGCCTTCGGCAAGCTCGACGCCAATGGCGACGGGCGGCTGAGTTTCGACGAATGGGCGATCAAGACGCGCGAGAAATTCGCCAAGGCCGACGCCGACCGTTCACGGGCGCTGTCGCGCGCAGAGTTCGCGACGACGGCTCCGGTTCGCAAGCCCAAGGCCAAACCCGATTGCCCACCGCCGCCCGCGCCAAGAGGCGAGGACGAGGACGCGTGATCAGGCGAGCTCGCTGACCCATTCGTCGAGCGCCTCGCGCGCACGCGCAGTGTAGAGCAGCTTGCGATCGGCCTTTTTGGTGCGCCCCTCGATCGGCGGGAACAGGCCGAAATTGACGTTCATGGGCTGATAGCTCTCGACCTCGGCGCCGCCGGTGATGTGGCCGAGCAACGCGCCCAGCGCGGTGGTAACCGGCGGACTGTCCATTTCCTTGCCGAGCAGCTCGGCTGCAGCGAAGCGCCCCGCGAGCAGGCCGACCGCCGCGGATTCGACATAGCCCTCGCATCCCGTGATCTGCCCCGCGAAGCGGATGTTGGGTCGCGACTTGAGGCGGAGCTGGCCGTCGAGCAGCTTGGGCGACTGGATGAAGGTGTTGCGGTGCAGCCCACCCAGCCGCGCGAACTCGGCGTTCTCTAGCCCGGGGATCATGCGGAAGATACGGATCTGCTCGGCATATTTGAGCTTGGTCTGGAAGCCGACGATGTTCCAAAGCGTCCCCAGCGCATTGTCCTGACGCAGCTGGACGACGGCATGGGGCCAGCGCCCGGTGCGCGGATCATCGAGCCCGACGGGCTTCATCGGGCCATAGCGCAGCGTGTCGACCCCGCGCTCGGCCATCACCTCGATCGGCATGCACCCCTCGAAATAGGGCGTGTCCTTCTCCCACTCCTTGAATTCGCCCTTTTCGCCGTCGAGCAGCGCCTGATGGAAGGCGACATACTGCTCCTTGTCCATCGGGCAGTTGATGTAGTCGTGCCCTTCACCCTTGTTCCAGCGCGACTGGAACCAGCAGATGTCCATGTCGATGCTGTCGCGGTGGACGATCGGCGCGATCGCGTCGAAAAAGGCAAGCGAGTCCTCGCCGGTCTGTGCGCCGATCGCGGCGGCGAGGCCTTCGGCTGTGAGCGGGCCGGTGGCGATAATCGCGGGCCCCTCGGGCAGCGTATCCACCCGTTCGCGCACGATCTCGATATTAGGATGCGCGGCGAGCGCGGCGGTTACGGCTTCGGAAAAGCCGTCACGGTCGACCGCGAGCGCCGAGCCCGCGGGCACCTTGTGCGCGTCGCCCTTGGCCATGATCAGCGAGCCCAATGCCCGCATTTCGGCATGGAGCAGGCCGACCGCATTGCGCTCGGCGTCGTCCGAGCGGAAGCTGTTCGAGCAGACGAGCTCGGCGAGATGGTCGGTCTGGTGTGCGGGAGTCATCGTGCCCGAACCGCGCATCTCGGACAGCCGGACCTTCACCCCTGCATTGGCGAGCTGCCACGCCGCTTCCGAGCCGGCGAGTCCGCCGCCGATGATGTGGATCTGATGTGTCACTGGGGTCCTTAACTTCACAAACTTCTCGCACATGGCGATAAAAATGCGCCCGTCACGGGAGCGAAATGCACGCCTTCGCGACGAGAATACCGAAAGTGGCGGCTGTAGGACAGCCCGTGGCTTTGCGCTAGGCTTGCAGTCATGCGGATCTTCACCATCGGCTATCAGGGCGCCACGCAGGTCGAACTGATTGCGGCGCTGAAGCAGGCGGGCGTCGAGCGGCTGATCGATGTCCGGGCGGTGCCGCTGTCGCGCAAGCCGGGCTTTTCCAAGACCGCGCTCTCGGGTGCGTTGCAGGAGGCGGGGATCGACTATGTCCATCTACGCGCGCTCGGAACGCCGCCCGCAGGGCGCTATGCCGCGCGCAAGGGCGACCGCGCGACGATGGAGGCGGTCTATGCCGGGCAGCTCGAACAGCCCGAGGCGATCGCCGAGGCCGCGATGATGCGCGATCTCGCGGCGGAAAAGCCGAGCGCCTTGCTCTGCTTCGAGCGCGATCCCGCGATCTGCCACCGCACCGTGCTGCTGGAGAGGGTTGCGGACGTCGCCGAAGTCGTTGATCTCTTCGCCTGAAGAGGAGAGGAACCATGCTCGATCATGTCGGCTTTGCGGTTTCGGACGCCACGCGCTCGCGCGCCTTCTACGAAAAGGCGCTGGCGCCGCTGGGCATCACGCTCATCATGGAGGTGGGGCCCGACCTGACCGAGGCGGGCGGCACCGCGTTCGGCTTCGGCAGCAACGGCAAGCCCTATTTCTGGATCGGCGACAATGAGCGCGTGGGGGAGGGGACGCATATCGCCTTCACCGCGAAGACCCGCGCCGAGGTCCACGCCTTTTACGACGCGGCGCTGGCGGCGGGCGGCACCGACAATGGCGCGCCGGGGCTGAGGCCGCATTATCATCCCGATTACTATGGCGCGTTCGTGAGGGATCCCGACGGGATCAACGTCGAGGCGGTGTGCCATAGTCCGGAGTGAGAGCAATGAAAAACGATCAACACTGTCATTCCGGACGTTAGATTTGACCGAAAAACCTCCAGGTTTTTCGTCGGCAAGTCTTGCGATCCGGAATCCATGAACACGGAGCCTGAACATCGAAACTCGGTGTTCATGGATTCCGGGTTCCAAGCCGAACCAGCGAAAACCGTCGGTTTTCGGGTTCGTCTAGGCCCCGGAATGACGATGAGGCAGGGGGGTACATTTTGGGGAGGACCGCATTTTGGCTGGTGATTGCCAGCCTGTTCTTCGGACTGAGCTATCCGCTGGTCTGGGACCTCGGTTGGCCCGGGGCGGCGAGCACCGCCTGGAAGGGCGCGGGCGTGGCACTGCTCGCGCTGGCCGCGGCTATGGAGGCGCGCGGGCGCGACGGCTGGCTGCTAGTCGGGCTGCTCGGCTTCGGCGCGCTGGGCGATGTGCTGCTGGTGGGCAGCATGACGATCGGCGCGATCGCCTTCATGATCGGCCATGCGCTCGCGATCTGGCTCTATCTCCGCAACCGGCGCGAGGCGCTGTCGACGAGCCAGAAGGCGCTGGCGATGCTCGTCATCCCCGCCTCGGTGTTCATCGCCTGGACACTCCCTGCCGACCGCGCGCAGGCGCCGGGCATTGCGGTCTATGCGCTGTTCGTGGCCGCGATGGCGGCGGCAGCATGGACCAGCCGCTTTCCGCGCTACCGCACCGGCATCGGCGCGATGATGTTCGTCGCCTCGGACCTGCTGATCTTTGCACGGATGGGGGCACTGGAGGGCGCAGCATGGCTCGGGCTGGCAATCTGGCTGCTCTATTATGTCGGGCAGTTGCTGATCTTCCTTGGGGTGGCGCGAACGTTGCAATCGAACGCGGCGGCGCCGACGGGCTGACCCCGCCTATGGCAGGATCGCGATGATCCGTGTCGGGCCGCCGGTGCCGCCCCTGATCTTCATGGGCAGCGCGATCAGCGTGGCCCCCTTGGGCGGGAGCCGGTCGAGGTTGGCGACATTTTCGAGCCCGTAGATGTTCGCGGCGGCAAGTGCGCGATGCGCGCGAAAATCCTTCGAAGGGCCGTGATCGAGGCTGGGGGTGTCGATGCCGACCGCGTCGATTTTGCGTTGGTTGACGAGAAACTCGGCCGCCTCGCGCGAGATGCCGGGGAAGTGCAGATTGGCGGTATCCCCGGGCTTGTCGGTGCCCAGATAACGCCTGCGATCGCCCCAGAACCGGCCCCAGCCGGTGCGGACGAGCAGGATCGACTGGTCGGGCAGGGGGCCATGCCGGGCCTCCCATCGCGTGATGTCGCCAAGCGTGAGCAGATAGTCGGGATTGTCGCGGCACGCCTCGGTGACGTCGATCACCATCGCGGGCCCGACGAGTTTGGCGGGCGGGATCTCATCCGCGGTCTGGCCGCGCTCGGCGAAATGGATCGGGGCGTCGAGATGCGTGCCGCCGTGCTCGCTCGCGCCGTAGCGTGCGGCGGTGTACCAGAAGCCCGACGGCGTTGGCCCCCAGCTTTCCTTTTCCCATGTGAATGCCCTGGCGGTGGGCCAATAGATCGTCTTGTCGTCGAAGCTGTAGGTCAGATCGACGATTCGGTTCTCGTCGATCGTGCCGCCATCGGCCGGCGCAGGAGCGGCGCCGCAGCCCGCAAGCGAGGCCACCGCAATCGCACAGCCCATCCAGCGATATCGGAGTTTCATCGATGCCTCCGCGTATCCGACGAGAATAGCGGACCGAAGCGTTCAGGGACAGCGGAGGAGCGGAGAGCGGACGTGCCGTTTGCGATGTCCGCTTTCGACCCCGTTGTGGGCGATAATCCTCCCCGGTACGGGGAGGTGGCAGCCCGTAGGGCTGACGGAGGGGCTGCGCTGAAGCGACGGTGTCGTACCAGCCCCTCCACCATGCTTCGCATGGTCCCCCTCCCCGTGCCGGGGAGGAACTGGAACGACCGCTTCTCACCCCACCTTGGACTTTCCTGCTAACCGGTAACCTCGTCCGTGGGCGCGACGCATTGCTTGTCGCGGAACGGCGCCCATTTCTCGCACTGGCGGCCGTCGGGCAGATGGAAGGCGCCATGTTGCCCGCCGCCCTTGCGCGTCCTGTGGTTCTTGCGCCTAAAGATACCCGCGGTATCGCGCGTTTTCAAAGCGTAGGGAAGACGTGGCTTCCCTGCGCGTCGAGCGGCAGAGGCGCTGCTGCAATGACGGCGCTGCGCGGCAGCACCCCGTAATAGTGTGGAAAGAGCTGGCCGCCGCGCGAGGGTTCCCATTTCACGCCGTCGCCGAGCGCGGCGAGGTCGACCGTGGCGAGCACGAGCCCGTCCTGCCCCGCGAAGTGCTTTGCGGCGGTCTCGCGCACCTGATCGGCCGTCGACATATGGATATAGCCGTCAGCGAGGTCCACCGGCGCGCCCTTGAAGCGGCCGGTGCTCTCGAGTTCCGTCCACTCATCGGCGGTCAGGATCTTGTAAGCAACGGCGCTCATTCGTCGGCGGCGGGAGCCTCGGGCGCCGCGCCCTCGACCGCTTCGGCGCCAGCTTCGCCTTCCGCTTCTTCCTCGTCGCTTTCCTCGATCTTGGCGGCCGAGACGACATGTTCGTTGTCGGCGACGTTGAACAGTCGGACGCCCGCGCTGTTGCGGCCGATGACGCGGAGCGAATCCAGCCCCATGCGGATCAGCTTGGCCTGATCGGTGACGAGCATCAGCTGGTCGCTGCGTACGGCCGGGAAGCTGGCGACGACAAGGCCGTTGCGCGCGATATTGTCGATATTGGTGATGCCCTGACCGCCGCGGCCCGTGCGGCGATATTCATAGGCCGAGCTCAATTTGCCATAGCCATTGGCGCAGACCGTCAGGATGAACTGCTCGCGCTCCTGAAGCTCGGCGAAGCGCTCGGGCGCCATTTGCGGCGAACCTTCCTTCTCGGCCTTCCACGGGGCGAAGCGGAGATAATCCTCGCGCTCCTCCTGATCCTGCACGCCGGCGCGGTGCAGGATGGAGAGCGAGATCACCTCGTCGCCGGCGGCGAGGCGGATGCCGCGCACGCCCGTCGAGTTGCGGCTCTGGAACTCGCGCACATCGTCGCCGGGGAAGCGGATCGCCTTGCCCTGGCGCGTGGCGAGAAGGACGTCGTCATTCTCGTCGAGCAGCGCGACGCCGATCAGGCGATCGTCCTCGTCCTCGCCCTCGAACTTCATCGCGATCTTGCCGTTCGACGGGACGTTGGTGAACGCGTCCATCGAGTTGCGGCGCACCGAACCTTTGGCGGTGGCGAACATGACGTGGAGCTTGCCCCATTCATTCTCGTCCTCGGGGAGCGGCAGCACGGTCGAGATCGTCTCGCCGGCGGCGAGCGGGAGCAGGTTGATGAGCGGGCGTCCGCGCGTGGCCGGCCCGCCCTCGGGCAGGCGCCACACCTTCATGCGGTAGACCTTGCCGTGTGTCGAGAAGAACAGCACCGGGGTGTGCGTGCTGGTCACGAACAGGTTGGTGACGGCATCCTCGTCCTTGGTCGCCATGCCCGCGCGGCCCTTGCCGCCGCGTGCCTGGGCGCGGAAGGTGTCGAGCGTAGTGCGCTTGATATAGCCCTGCATCGTGACGGTAACGACCATCTCCTCGCGCTCGATTAGGTCCTCGTCGTCGATGCCGTCGGCAGCGGGGGCGATGATCGTCTTGCGCGGGGTGGCGAATTCGTCGCGGACGGCCTCGAGTTCCTCACGCATCACTGCGTAGAGTTTCACGCGGTCGGCGAGGATCGCGAGCAGTTCGGCGATGCTGGAGGCGAGCGTCTGAAGCTCGCCGCCGATCTCGTCGCGGCCGAGTGCGGTCAGCCGGTGCAGGCGCAGATCGAGAATGGCGCGCACCTGCGCGTCGGAGAGTTTGTACGTGTCGCCCTCGACCTCATGCTCCACCGCCTCGACGAGCCGGATATAGGGCGCGATCTCCGAAACCGGCCATTCGCGCGCGAGCAGGCTGGCGCGCGCCTCGGCGGGGCTCGACGACCCGCGGATGATGCGGACGACCTCGTCGAGATTGGTGACCGCGATGACCAGGCCGAGCAAGATATGCGCACGCTCGCGCGCCTTTTTGAGCTCGAACTTCGAGCGGCGGGTGATCACTTCCTCGCGGAACTTGACGAAGGAATCGATGATGTCGCGGAGCGCCAGCGTCTCGGGACGGCCGCCGCGGATCGCGAGCATGTTCGCGGGGAAGCTCGACTGGGCGGGCGTGTGGCGCCAGAGCTGGTTGAGCACGACCTCGGGGGTCGCGTCGCGCTTCAGGTCGATGACGATGCGCACGCCCAGACGGTTGGATTCGTCGCGGATGTCACTGATGCCCTCGATCCGCTTGTCCTTGGCGGCTTCGGCGATCTTCTCGACCAGCCCGCTCTTGCCCGTCTGATAGGGGATCTCGGTGAGCACGATCGAGCGGCGATCGCCGCGGCCTTCCTCGATCTCGTACTTGGACCGCACGATGATCGAGCCGCGGCCGGTGTGATAGGCGCTGCGCGCGCCCGCCTGGCCGAGAATCGTCGCGCCCGTGGGGAAGTCGGGGCCGGGGATGATCCCGATCAGCTCCTCGGTGGTGATCGCCGGATTTTCCATCATCGCGAGGCAGCCAGCGATGACTTCGCCCAGATTGTGCGGCGGGATGTTGGTCGCCATGCCGACCGCGATGCCGCCGGCGCCGTTAACGAGCAGGTTGGGGAAGCGCGCGGGGAGGACCTGCGGCTCGCTTTCCGACGCGTCATAGTTGGGTGTGAAGTCGACGGTGTCCTTGTCGAGATCGTCGAGCAGGCTGTTGGCGACCTTGGCGAGGCGCGCCTCGGTGTAACGCATCGCGGCGGGCTCGTCGGGGTCCATCGAGCCGAAATTGCCCTGGCCGTCCATGAGCATGACGCGCATCGACCAGTCCTGCGCGAGACGCGCCAGGGCCATGTAGATCGCGCTGTCGCCGTGCGGGTGGTACTTACCCATGACATCGCCGACGATGCGGCTGCACTTGCGATAGGGCCGGCCCGCGACATAGCCCGCCTCGTGGCAGGCATAGAGGATGCGGCGATGCACGGGCTTGAGGCCGTCGCGCACATCGGGCAGCGCGCGACTGACGATGACCGACATGGCGTAGTCGAGATAGCTCGACTTCATCTCGTCGACGATGTTGATGGGCGTAATGTCCGAAGGATCGGCGAGGATCGTCTCGTCGGTGCTCAAGGTGCTGCTTTCAGAAAGTGATTCCTATGATCGAACATCCCTAGAGCATGGGGGCGATCAATGCCAGCCCTCGCGCGCGGGCACGCGCGTACGCGCACGCGGGAGATTGCGGCCTTCAGGGTGCGATTTCGGTGCCGTCCCAGCCGAGGAACGAGCCGCTGTCGCGCACGCCCAGACCGTCGATCGCGTCGAGCAATTGCAGCGCCGCGCGCTCGGGATCGGGCGCGTTGCCGGGATCGATCGCCACGATCACCGCGCGGCGCTTGTCACGCGCGTTTTCGATCGCCAGCGTCTTTATCAGCATGTTGAGCGCCGCCTTGGACGCGCGATAGGCGGGGGCGCCGCCCAGGCGATTGTCGGTGAAGCTGGCGTCACGTGCCGAAAGTGCGACGAAGACGGGTGTGCCCGCTGTGTCCAGCAGTGGCACGAAATGCTTGGCGACAAGCGCGGGACCGATCGCGTTGACCGCGAAATTCCGGGCGAGGCGATCATGATCGAGATCGCCGATCGACGCCTCGCCGGCGTCGCGATGGCCGGTCGCGACGATCACGAGCGAGGGGGCCGGACCGGCGGCGACGCGCGCTGCGGCGGCGGCAATGCTGGCTTCATCGAGGATGTCGATATGATCGGTGCCGCTGCGGCTGCGCGCGAAGCCATAGACCCGATCATATGCGCCCTCGTCGACCAGCGTCGCCTCGAGCGCCGCGCCGATCCGGCCCGATGCGCCGATGACGACCGCAGAGCCGCTCATCGCCGGACGAAGCGCCAGAGATCGCCTTCGGATCCTTCCGCATCGAAGGCATAGCCGTCGCTGTCGAAGCCCTTGAGAGATTCCGGATCGGACAGACGATGCTCGCAGATATGGCGCGCCATCATCCCGCGCGCGCGCTTGGCGGCGAAGCTGTTGAAGCGCAGGTCGCCATTGGGCCCGATCTCGCGGAAGTCGATGGTGATGACGCGGACATGTTCGGGCAGCCGGCCCTTGATCGCGCCCCAATATTCCTGGCTGGCAAGGTTGACGATCGTGTCGCCGCCCTCGGCCTCAAGGTCGGAGACCGCGAGGTCAGCGATGCGGTTGCCCCAGAAGCCATAGAGATCGCCCGTCGCAGGCGCCCAGCGCGTTCCCATTTCGAGGCGATAGGGTCGAATGCCGTCCAGCGGACGCAGCAGGCCGTAAAGGCCCGAAAGGATGCGCACACGATCCTGCGCGAAGGCGATCGCTTCGTCGGGGAGGCTCTTGGCCTCGAAACCGGTATAGACGTCGCCCGCAAAGGCGAAGAGCGCGGCGCGCGTCGGCAGATTCTCGAAATTGGCGTAGCGCTCGGCATTGAGCACCGCCAGATTCTCCGAAATGTCCATGATCGCCTGCAGGCGCGCGGCCGACAATTCCGACGCCGCGCCCGCGATGATCATCGATTCGGTCTCGAAGCGGGGCGAAGTCTCGATCAAGGGCGGGATTGCGGACTTGTAATCGAGCGTCTTGGCGGGGGACAAAAAGGCAAGCATCGGCGCCCGTTAGCCGAAGCCCCGCCGCGAGGCAAAGCGTTAGCGGGAAAATCGTTAAACGCGCGTTCAGCGCGGGAACCGCAGGGTCCACCGGTGGTTGTGAGGCTTGTGTGTCGGGTCGCGCGCGACTAGGCACGCGTGAACGCGCGTGCAGAACGCGAAGCCTCGGTTGCAGCAGGAGAATTGATCGATGAAGGTGGTATCGAAGGCGACGCTCGGTCTTGCGCTCGCGCTTGGTTCGGTCTCGATGATGGCCGCGCTTCCCGCGCAGGCGCAGAAGGACAAGAAGGAAAAGGAAGCTGCCAGCAAGGGCCCGTCGCTCAAGCTAAGCAAGGAATTCCGCACCGCGATGGCGCCGGTCGATGCGGCTTCCAAGGCAAACAATCCGGCGGGCGTGCTGAGCGCGCTCGCGGGCGTCGAGGCAAGCGCGACCACCCCCGACGAGAAATATGTCGTCAACCAGTACCGGCTCGACGCTGCAGTCAAGACGCAGAACGCCGCCGAACAGTCCAAGGCCGTCGACGGCATGCTCGCAACCGGTCTCGTCCCCGCGGGCGAGGTTTCCAAGCTCCAGTTCTATTCGGGCAAATTCGCCTATCAGGCGAATGACCTTGCCAAGGCCGAAGCCGCGCTCAACACCGCCGCTACCAGCGGGTACAACACGACCGAGCTCCACATCACCCAGGCGCAGGTTTATTCGAAGCTGAACAAGACGCCGCAGGCGCTCGCCTCGCTCGAAAAGGCGATTGCCGCACAGAAGGCGTCGGGCCAGGCGGTTCCCGCGGACTGGTACGCATTCGGCGTCAGCCAAGCGTACAAGAGCAAGGACATGACCGCGACTGCCAAATGGTCGTCGATGCAGCTCGCCGCCAACCCCACGCCCGAGAACTGGCGCCAGGCGCTCGTCCTCTATCGCGACAGCGCGCAGCTCGGCCGCAAGGTGGAGCTCGATCTCTATCGCCTGATGCGCGCGACCCAATCGCTCGCGGGCGAGCGCGATTTCTACGACTATGCCTATCTAGCCAACCAGGACGGCCTGCCGGGCGAAGCCAAGAGCGCGATCGACCTGCTGAAGTCCAAGGGTGCGGTGTCCAACCGCAACATCAACGAGCTCTATACCGAGGTCTCCGGCAAGATTTCGGCGGACAAGGCGAGCCTTTCCGGTGAAGAAAAGCGCGCGACGTCGATGCCCAATGGCGTGCTCGCCGCGGGCACCGGCAATGCGTATCTTGGCTATGGCGAATATGCCAAGGCAGTGCCGCTTCTCCAGGCCGCGCTGAGCAAGGGTGGCGTCGACGCCGATGAAGTCAACACGCGCCTCGGCATTGCGCTCGCCATGTCGGGCCAGAAGGAAGAGGCCAAGAAGGCCTTCGCGAACGTGAAGGGGGCCCGCACGGGTGTTGCGCAATTCTGGCTGACCTTCCTCAACCAGGGTGCGGCACCGGCGGCCTGATCGCCACAGCCGAAAGGAAACAGGGCGGCGGGGCCAGTGGCACCGCCGCCCTTTTTCATGTCCAGATGTTGCGTTGCGCTACTCGACGTCCTCGATCGGCACGCCGGGCTGAAATTTCGACCGCCGGATGGTCAGCGAGGTCTTCACGCTCGACACATTGGGTGCGGGGGTCAACTTGGACGTCAGGAAATCCTGAAAACTCTGCAGATCCTTCGCCACGATCTTCAGCAGGAAGTCGATCTCGCCGTTGAGCATGTGGCACTCGCGCACTTCGGGAAGCTCGGCGATGTGCTTTTCGAAGGCCTGGAGATCGGCTTCGGCCTGGCTCTTAAGGCTCACCATCGCGAAGATCGTGATGCCATAGCCGAGCGCCGCCTGATCGAGACGTGCATTATAGCCCTGAATGACGCCCGCATCCTCGAGGCTGCGCACGCGGCGCAGGCAGGGCGGAGCAGTCAGCCCGATCTTGGAGGCAAGCTCCACATTGGTCATCCGCCCGTCGGATTGAAGATGGGCAAGGATTTGTCGGTCAATATCGTCGATGGTCAATTGGGCCATGTAGGAACATCCATACTCAAAACTGCATCGGCTTATAATTTAATTACTGCGGAATGCAATTGTCCCACATTGCAACGCACGTGATTCAGCGCTTCCTATCACCGGCGGGCTTGGCTATCGAGGGCCACCAGGACCCCGGGAGACAGAGCTTTGCGCTTCGACGACATGGCCGCCACGGTGATTGCGCGTGCCGGCGCAAGCCCCGAAGCGCGCGCCATCGCCTGGCACCAGCTCGTCGACCTTGCCGCCCAACGGCGTGGCGATTCCGAGGATCCGGACGCGCTTTATGTGGTGCTCCGCAAATGGCGGTCGCACGTTCCGATCGAAAGGCGTCGGCTCGCCGCCGAATCGCTCGTCGGCCGACCGATTCCCGTCGCGCTGTTCACCTTTTTCACGGGCGATGCGCTTTCGGTGGCGGCCCCGCTGGTGCGCAGCACCCGGTTCACGCCCACCGAATGGCAGGCGCTGCTGCCGCGACTGCCGATCCCGGTGCGCGCGCTGCTGCGTCATCGCGAGGACCTTGATTCGCAAACCCGGCGCGCGCTCGCCAGCTTCGGCCCCTCGGATCATGTGATCGCGGCGCCGGAACCCGCCGCGGCCCCCGCCGCGCCGCACCCGGTACCCGAACACGAGGCTGCGCCGATGGGCGGCGGCGCGCAGATTCGCGAGCTGGTCAACCGTATCGAGGCGTATCGCCGCCATCGACCCGCGCAGCGTCCGCTCGCGCCATCGCCCGAGGCACGCCCACCGGAACAGGCTGACCATTTTCGCTTCGAAACCGGCACCGACGGCGTGCTGATCTGGATCGACGGCGCCGCGCGCGGGCCGCTGGTGGGGCTTTCGATCGCGACCCCGGCCGACCGTCCCGACCACGGCGTCGACGGCTATGTCGCAGGCGCATTCCGGCGCCGCGCACCTTTTCGCGACGCGCGACTGACCATTCCCGGCACCGGGGAGGTATCGGGCGAGTGGCGGATTTCGGCGGTACCCTTCTTCAATTCGCATGACGGGCGATTCACGGGCTATCGCGGCACAGCGCGCAGACCGCGCGTCGACGAGATCGCGCGCACCGCAAGCACCGATGGCCTCTACGGATCCGCGCTCCGCCCCGAATCGCTGCGCCAGCTCGTCCATGAGCTGCGCACCCCGCTCAACGCGATCATGGGCTTTGCCGAGATGATCGACGGCCAGATGCTTGGCCCCGCGGCACAGGACTATCGTGCGCGCGCGATGGATATCGTGGGCGAGGCGCGCAAGCTGCTCGGCGCGGTGGACGATCTCGATACCGCCGCGCGCGTCGACAGCAACGCATTGCGCCTGCGCTCGAGCCATGTCGACGGCTCGGACATGCTTGCGCGCATCTGCACCGATCTCGCGCCACTGACCGGCGAATGCCGCGTGTCGCTCGACATCGCGGTCGCACATGACCTCCCCGAAATGACGGTCGATCCGATCGCGCTCGAGCGCATGTTCTCGCGTCTGCTCTCGGCAGTGATCGCGGTGTCCGCAAATGGCGAGGCACTGTCGGTCCGGCTCGCCGGGGAGGCGCGCGGGCAGGTCGCGCTCCATGTCGCGCGGCCCAGGGCGCTGATCGACCAGGACGAGCGCGCGCTGCTCGATCCCGGCTACAGCCCCGATGGCGACTGGCCCGATGCGCCGCTGCTCGGGCTGGGCTTTGCGCTGCGGCTCGTCCGCAACCTTGCCGAGGCCGCAGGCGGGCGCTTCATCATCCGCAACGACGCCTTTGCGCTGATCCTGCCGGGCGCGGTAGGGCGCGCGGGCGCGGGCGAGGGGAACGGCTGACCTCGTTTGGTCGCGCGCGGGCGTCGCATTGGCCTTGCCATGCGCAACCTCCGTCCGCTATCGGGTGCGCACGCATGGCGGGGCCTGTAGCTCAACGGTTAGAGCTGGCCGCTCATAACGGCTAGGTTGCGGGTTCGAGTCCTGCCGGGCCCACCAGCGACGGCACGGTTCGACGCCG
Organism: Sphingobium sp. FW306-1B-F04DB; assembly: GCF_058781925.1. Lineage (NCBI taxonomy): Bacteria > Pseudomonadati > Pseudomonadota > Alphaproteobacteria > Sphingomonadales > Sphingobiaceae > Sphingobium > Sphingobium sp. FW306-1B-F04DB. Next base: position 308,341 of record NZ_JBYSXE010000001.1, read on the forward strand.
ATCATGTCGGGGAGTAGCGCAGTCTGGTAGCGCATCTGCTTTGGGAGCATACAAGACCGACCCCCGAAATCACCCCAAAACCCTAGCATTTCTGCGGCTTTCGGCCACATTGACGGTCGTCAAAAACGGCGATTAAGGGCATCCAAAAGCTCATAAATGCCGCCAAAAGTGCTACACTAGTGCTACACTCTGACTGCGGCCCCCTACCGATTTTGGGGATTTCGCGATTAGCGGGTCATGGGCGACCATTCGAAACCGGCCAGCCAGATAACTTGCGACTGCCGCTCATTCTATGTTGGCAAATTCCGTACGAAGGCGATACAGGACATCGGCGTCGGGGAGTGGCGCAGTCTGGTAGCGCATCGCGTTTGGGACGCGAGGGCCGTAGGTTCGAATCCTATCTCCCCGACCAACTCAATCAAGACATTGGAAAAATTACCCTTCGCTGTATGCACTTAACGTGCCGCGGCGCAATTGTCGTATCGTCGCTCGGGGGGATGCCATGTCGATACGTAACTATCTGCCGGAATTGGAACGGCATTTCTCCCTTTTGGGCCAAATCACATACCTTTGGAACACCGTCGAATTTGAGATGGATATGCTGATCGGGAGCTTTATCCTCACCGACGATGGCGAAAATAAGCGAGTTCCTAATTCGCGGGCCGTCCATAACCTCATCGCCAAGCTGCCCAACCGTGATCGCGTCGTCATGCTTCGGTATATGGCCAATCAGTTTCCGCTTGGTCCCGAACTCGATGAGAGGGTCGAGGCGATCACTCCAGCCTTCTCCATTTTGAATGAGAATCGGAACGCCCTCGTCCACTCCCGATTCATCTACGCGGGGAAGCCATCCATGGTGACATGGATGAAGCCCAGTAGAAGTCCTGGAAAGGCTGCGCATTCCGTGGCGTCGCTACGAACGTTGCAAGGTCAAGTTGCTACGCTTGAAAGATTCAACCGACATCTCGACCGGATGCAGTCCGCCGTTCACTCCCGTCGCCACAACTGGACACAGAAATCGCGATGGCCGGCCAAATTTCCTTTGCCGCACAAATTGGAGCAACCCGATCCGTTGGTGCTGCGTAACCTCAGTCCTCTACCATCCACGCGCATCAAAAAGTCCCGCGATTGAATCATAATTCCTGCGCTTGCGGCCTCACAGAGAGGTGGTTGCCGATTAACGCGCCTTCGATTGGCGTCACACCCTGCGCAAAAAGACTCGACACCTCAATTCATTACGCACACGATGTCGATGTCGGACCAGCCTCGCAGCTTATTGGCAATAGGCCCAGCAAGGACCCGGCACGTCGCGCTGACCCTCAGCGGCCCCGGAGACGGGCAAGCCGCTTTGGCGAGGAGCCAAGCGACAACCTCCTGAAGTGGTTCTAGAACGCCAAGGGTGGGGAGATTGCCCGCAACCGCCCCTTAACGGTTGCACAGGAACGTTTCACGACTCTTAGGGGTTGTGGCGCCACGCCCCGGAGTTTCAGCAATGAAGATCCGGTGCAAGGTTACGGTGAATGCTCAGATCAATGCCGCCGAAATGGCTGGTGGTTTTGCTTTGGCTCGTTCGCTGAGCCGTCCCGGCGGCACTTTTTAGTGCCGCCGGGGTTTTCAAGCACTTAGCTCCCGCCATATGGCTAGAAGTGCTACATTTTGCGATAAAAGTGCTACAGTAAATCGCATAACGCACTGAAAATACGCGATAAATCTGATACGTTTTTTGGTTTGGGAGCAGAGGGTCGCAGGTTCGAATCCTGTCTCCCCGACCATATTTCGATCAATACAGGCCAGACAGCGCCAACGGCGGTGATCCCAGACTGCCGCCGTCGGAGTGGCCGTGGCTCTGGCGCGTGATGACGAGCAGCCCGCTCGCCCAGGCGCGCGTGATCATGTGCGCGCGGTTGCGCGCGCCGAACTTGAGGCGGAGATTGTCGATGTGTCGCTCCACGGTGCGCGGCGCGATCGCGATCTTGCGGGCGATCGCCTTGGCCGACAGGCCGTGCGACACCAGCTGAAGCACTTCGCGCTCACGCGCGGTCAGGCTGTGCGTACTCGAAAACTGCATGAACACCCTCTTCGCATCAGGAGGATGTGACCCTGTCGGCCGATCGTACGGCCACTGCGAAAAAGGCTAGTGGAAAGGGGTGGCTTTGGCTTGCAGGGAAGCGACGTCGCATTTTTCCCATTTTTCAAGCAATTTGCGCGACTCACCGACCAATTCGGTAGACAAAAGAAAACGGACGATCCGCAGCGGATCGTCCGTTTTCCTTTTTGCATCCTGACCGCCGGAGCGGGCAGGGATGCGAATTACTGCGCGTTGGTCGTCGCGTTCTCGACGGCGTTCGCAGCGTTCTCGACAGCGTTTGCAGCGTTGTCGGTCGCGTTGAGGGTTGCGTTCGTCGCGTCGGTGGTCACGTTCTCAGCAGCGGCTTCGACGTTCTCAGCAGCGGCTTCGACGTTCTCGACAGCGTTCTCAACGTTGGTTTCAGCCGGTTTTTCACCGCAGGCGGCCAGGGTCATCAGGCCGGCGGCAGCGAGAACGAAAGTGACTTTTTTCATTCGATTTGCTCCCAAGCAAAAAAATTTCGCGTACCGGCCCGAATGCCGTTCGCGAGCCCTTCAGATAGCGGCGAATCCTGTACGGTCAACGATAAATTGAAGTTTACGGTCGCCCGAACGAAATATTCTCAGGCGCATCGGCAACGATCGAGAGCATCACGGTCCATGCCGCGACGTTCTGACGCAGCGCTTCGGGATCGACCTTGTCGAGCGTGTCGTCGGGGGTGTGGTGCAGGTCGAAATAGCGCGTACCGTCCTGATTGAGGTCGATCGCCGAGACCCCCGCACGGATCACCGGACCGACGTCGGCGCCGCCGCCGGCCTCGCCTTTGCCGCGCGTGATGCCGAGCGGGGCCAGAGCGTTGGCGAGCCTGTCCGCAACGGGCTTCGCGCCTTCAGGCAGTTTTACCTCGAAGCGCCAGATCCGGTCTGCGCCGAAGTCGGATTCGGCGGCAATCGCGTGATTGTCGGCCTTGTGCCGCTCGAAATAGGCCTTGCCGCCAAACACACCCACTTCCTCGGCGCCGAACCAGACGACGCGGATCGTGCGCCGCGGACGCCCCGCATCCATGATGCGCTTTGCCGCCGCGGCGGTGATCGCGACCCCCGATGCGTCGTCGATCGCGCCGGTGCCGAGATCCCAGCTGTCGAGATGGCCTCCGATCAGCACGATTCCGGCGTCGGGATCGCTGCCGGGAACCTCCGCGATGACGTTGCCCGACTGGCGAACGCCGATATTGCGGGGTGTTAGGACCAGCTTCATGCGTACCGTTTTGCCACGCGCGAAGATGCGCTCCAGATTGTCGGCATCGGGGTTGGAGAGCGCGGCGGCGGGAAGCGGCGTGACGCCCGCCTCGAAATTGGTGTTGCCGGTGTGCGGATTGCGGTGGTCGTCGGTGCCGATCGACCGGATGACGATCGCCGCAGCACCCTTCTTCGCCGCGATATTGGGGCCGGTGAAGCGCGCCTGACCATAATAGCCATAGCCCGAGCCGTCCTGCGTCGGCTTCATCGCATGGCTGACGAAGACGATCTTGCCCTTCACCGCCGAATCGGGCGCTGCCTTGAGATCATCAAGCGAAGGGAAATAGACGACCTCGGCCTCGAGCCCCGCCTCGGGCGTCGCGCCGCTATTGCCGAGCGCCGCCAGCACGAGCGGCTGCGCGTAGGGAGGCGTGATCTCGGCCTTCTCGGCGCCGCGCACCCAGACGGGCATGTCGAAGGGCTCGACGCGGACATTGCTGAAGCCGAGTGCCTTGAGCTTCTTCACCGCCCAGTCGCGCGCACGCGCCTCTGCCTCGGTGCCGGGCATGCGCTGGCCGACCTCGGTGGTCAGCCCCTCCGTGATGTCCCAGGCGATCTCATCCTTGAGCGCCGCGTCGCGCAACCCGGCGGTCTTCTCGGGCGCGGCGAATGCGAGCGTGGGGATTGCGGACGCCAGAAGTACGAATTTTTTCATGGGATTGCTTTCCGGACTGCGAATACAGAGCGGCAGGCTGTATCATTCCGGCGCGCATCGGAAACCCGGTTTTTCCTTATCGGTCGGCACGCCGCGCTTATGGTTCACGCCGGACTCTGGAATCGCCCGCGCGTGCATCCCATATTTGCCAAGCAGCGGGCGCTCGGCTAGGGCGTCGCGCAAATTTCAGCCGCATTCGATTAAAGACGGAGTCACGTGCCGATGGCCGCGCAGTACAGTTTTGTGATGAAGGGCCTGACCAAGACGTTCCCGGGCCAGCCCAAGCCCGTTCTCGACAACATCAACCTGCAATTCTACCCGGGCACGAAGATCGCGATCATCGGCGTCAACGGCGCCGGCAAGTCGACGCTGATGAAGATCATGGCGGGTTACGACAAGGAGTTCTCGGGCGAGGCGTGGCCGGGCGAGAACATCCGCGTTGGCTATCTGGCGCAGGAACCGCAGCTCGACCCGAAGAAGACGGTCAAGGAAAACGTGATGGACGGCGTCCGCCCCGTCGCTGACCTCGTCGAGCGCTTCAACGAGATCTCCAACATCATGGGCGATCCGCCGGAGGACGTCGATTTCGACAAGCTCATGGAGGAAATGGGCGAGCTTCAGGAAAAGATCGACGCGGTCGATGGCTGGACACTCGACAACCAGCTAGAGATCGCAATGGAAGCGCTGCGCTGCCCGCCGGGCGACTGGAGCGTGGAAAGCCTGTCGGGCGGTGAGAAGCGCCGCATCGCGCTGTGCCGCCTGCTGCTTGAAAAGCCCGAGGTGCTGCTGCTCGACGAGCCGACCAACCATCTCGACGCCGAAAGCGTCCAGTGGCTCGAAAAGCACCTTGTCGACTATGCCGGCAACGTCATCCTCGTCACCCACGACCGCTATTTCCTCGACAATGTCGTCGGCTGGGTGCTCGAGCTCGACCGCGGCAAGGGCCTGCCCTTCGAAGGCAACTACTCTGCGTGGCTCGAAGCCAAGGCGAAACGCATGGAACAGGAGGGCCGCGAGGAGGCCGGTCGCCAGAAGGCGATCAAGGACGAGCTCGAATGGATCCGGCAATCGCCCAAGGCCCGCCAGACCAAGTCCAAGGCGCGTATCAAGGCGTTCGACGAGCTCGTCGAGAAGCAGGCCAACCGCGTGCCCGGCAAGGCGCAGATCCTCATCCAGACGCCCGAGCGGCTGGGCAGCAGCGTGATCGAGGCCAAGGGGCTTACCAAGGCTTACGGCGACAAGCTGCTCTTCGAGAATCTCGACTTCAACCTGCCCCCGGGCGGCATCGTCGGCGTGATAGGCCCCAACGGCGCGGGCAAGACCACGCTGTTCAAGCTGATCACGGGCCAGGAACAGCCCGATGGCGGCGAACTCAAGATCGGCCCCACGGTGAAGCTCGGCTATGTCGATCAGAGCCGCGATGCGCTCAATCCCAAGAACAACGTCTGGCAGGAAGTGTCTGACGGCGTCGACATCTTCACCTTCGGCAAGCACGACGTCGCGAGCCGCGCCTATGTCGGCGCATTCAACTTCAAGGGTTCGGATCAGCAGAAGAATGTCGGCCAGCTCTCGGGCGGTGAGCGCAACCGCGTCCACATGGCCAAGATGCTGCGTCAGGGCGGCAACGTGCTGCTGCTCGACGAACCGACCAACGACCTCGATGTCGAGACTCTGCGCGCGCTCGAAGAGGCGCTGGAGAGCTTCGCGGGCTGCGCGGTGGTGATCAGCCACGATCGCTTCTTCCTCGATCGTCTCGCCACGCACATCCTCGCCTTCGAGGGCGACAGTCATGTCGAATGGTTCGAGGGCAATTTCGAGGCCTATGAGGAGGACAAGCGCCGTCGCCTTGGCGACGAGGCCGACCGTCCGCATCGCATGACCTACAAGAAGCTCACGCGCTGAGTTTCTTATACCCAAATGAAAAGGGCCGGCACCGCGAGGCGCCGGCCCTTTTTGTATCAGCGCTGGACGCGCCGGCCGATTACTTGATCTTGCGGACCGCAGCGTAATCGAGGCTGGTCACCAGCTTGCCCTCGGCTTCACTGACCGAGCTCACGGGCAAGCGGACGAAGCGCGAATCGAAGATGATCGTCACGACGTCGTCATTGACGCGATTGATCTTGCCAAGGCGCTTGCCGTCGGCCGAATAGAGCGTGACGCCGTTCTTGACACGCGACGGCGCGGCCGCAGCGGCAGCGTCCTGTGCGACAGCGACGGCGGGGGCGGAAAGCGCGAGAATCGCGGCGGCGGATGCAACGAACAGACGCATTGTACGGACCTTTCGCAGATTAAATCCGCGCCCCTTTGCCCGATTGACGTTTACGCAAACAGTAAAAAATTGTGCGCTGCGGAAAAAGTTTTCTTGGGATCGCGGTGGACAGGCTTCGAATGTCGGCGCGCGGACCGCGTCAGGCCGGGCGGAAGTTGCCCGTCGCTTCGTCGAGCAGGTGGAGGACGCCATCGGCGATCGCGAAATAGGCGCCGTGGATTCTGAGCCTGCCCGCGCCCTCGCGCTCGGGGATGCACGGGAAGGTCCTGAGGTTGGCGATGCTGACCTTGACGGTTTCGAGCTCGAGTGCGCGGATCGCCTCGGGACCGTCGCCATGCTCGTGCTCGACGCGGTCGCGTGCCTCGTCGAGCAGATCGATCCAGTGCGCGATGAAGCCGCCTGCGCCCGGCGGGGCGTGTTCGAAGCGGCGCGACAGCGCGGCATGGACGCCGCCGCACGAGCCGTGCCCCATGACGATGATCTCGGGCACCTCGAGCTGCGTCACCGCGAATTCGAGCGCAGCCGAAACGCCGTGACGTCCACCGCCCAGTTCGAAGGGCGGGACGAGGTTCGCGATGTTGCGCACAACGAACATCTCACCCGGCGAGGTGTCGAAGATCTGGCTGGGATCGACCCGGCTGTCCGAACAGGCGATCACCATGACCTTGGGGCTCTGTCCTTCGGCCAGTTCGGCCCAGCGCTCGCGCTGCTCGGACCAGCCGGTGGAACGGAAGCGGCGATAGCCCGCGATCAGATCGGAAAAGTCTGCCATGAGCGCGTCCCCTAATCCGTACAGGGCAGGGGTGGCAACAGCGCGCGTAAATCGCTATCTGCGCGTGCATGAGCGAAGCCGATCCCATTTCCGTGCCCCAGCCCCGTCCTGAACGCCAGCGCAAGCCCGACTGGATCCGCGTGAAAGCGCCGACCAGCGTCGGCTTCGCCGAGACCAAGGCGCTGATGCGCCGCCTCAACCTCGCCACGGTCTGCGAGGAAGCGGCGTGCCCCAATATCGGCGAATGCTGGACCAAGAAGCACGCGACGGTGATGATCCTGGGCGACGTCTGCACACGCGCCTGTGCATTCTGCAACGTCAAGACGGGGATGCCGCGCAAGGTCGATCCGCTCGAGCCGCAGCACACAGCGGATGCTGCGGCCGAACTTGGCCTCGAGCATATCGTGATCACCTCGGTCGACCGCGACGATCTGCCCGATGGCGGCGCCAGCCAGTTCGTCAAGGTGATCGAGGCGCTCCGTCGTACGACGCCAAAGACGACGATCGAGATCCTCACCCCCGATTTTCGCAACAAGGCGGAAGCCGCGGTCGAGGCAATCGTCACGGCGCGCCCCGATGTCTATAACCACAATCTCGAGACCGTCCCGCGGCTTTACCCGACGATCCGGCCGGGCGCGCGCTATTATGCATCGCTGCGCCTGCTCGAATCGGTGAAGCGGCACGACCCCTCGATCTTCACCAAGTCGGGCATCATGCTGGGCCTGGGTGAGGAACGACTCGAGGTGCACCAGGTGATGGACGACATGCGCTCGGCCGATGTCGATTTCCTCACCATGGGCCAGTATCTCCAGCCCACGCCCAAACACGCCAAGGTGATGGATTTCGTGACGCCGCAGGCCTTCAACGCCTATGCCGCGATCGCGCGCGCCAAGGGATTCCTGCTCGTCGCCTCGTCGCCGCTGACGCGGTCGAGCTATCATGCTGGCGAGGATTTCGAGCGCCTGCGCGCGGCGCGCGAGGCCAAGCTCGCGAGAGGCTGATATGCCCCGCCACACCGAAACGCGGAACCTGCCCTACAGCCCCGAGCAGATGTTCGACCTGGTGGCTGATGTCGGCCGCTATGGCGAATTCCTGCCCTGGGTGAGCGCGGTCCGCGTGCGTTCAAACTCCGCGACCGAGATGGTCGCCGATCTTATCGTCGGCTTCTCGGCGCTGCGCGAGAGCTTCACCTCGCGCGTCAACAAGCAGCGTCCGAGCCGGATCGAGGTCGACTATGTCGATGGCCCATTGAAGCATCTCCACAACCATTGGGGCTTCCGCGCCGATGGCAGGGGCGGGACGCTCGTCGATTTCAGCGTCGATTTCGCGTTTCGCTCGGCGATCTTCGAGCGGCTCGCGGGGCAGATGTTCGACCGTGCGCTGCGCAAGATGATCGGGGCGTTCGAGGAACGCGCCAAGGCGCTTTACGGCGGCGAGGACCCGGGCATCAGCAGTTCGAGCGCGACGAGCGCCGCCTGAAGCCTTACGCCTGCGCGGCCCAGATCGCCGAACTCGCGCTTGTCCGCGACAACGTCTTCCGAATCGCCATCCTTGTCGGCGCGCGCGAAGACGACGGTGCCGACGGGCTTTTTCTCGCTGCCGCCATCGGGGCCCGCGATGCCCGTGATCGCCACCGCGACATCAGCGCCCGAGCGCTCCTGCGCGCCGCGCGCCATCGCCCAGGCCACCGCGATCGACACCGCGCCGAAGGTGTCGAGCACGTCGAGGCTGACCCCGAGCATGCTCATCTTGGCTTCGTTCGAATAGGTGACATAGCCCGCGCCGAACACATCGGACGATCCCGGAATTTCGGTCAGTGCGGCGCTGACCAGCCCGCCGGTGCAGCTTTCGGCGAGCGCGATCGTGCGCCCCGCGGCGCGATTGGCGTCGACCACCCTGCGCGCCGCGCTGACGAGTTCGTCGGGGAGCAGGAAATCCATGCCGCTCATCCTCCCGCCAGCGCTGGCAACGGGCAGATGGGAAAGTCGTCCTTGCTCGGCTTGTCCCCCTTGTCCGCTTCGGCGAGTTGCAGGATGGCCGAGAAGATTCCCGCCACATTGCGCGCGGGCAGCGGCTCGAACAGTTCGATCATATGGCTCGCGGTGCCACACTGCTCGGGCTTGATCCCCGCGGTAAGCCCTGGAACGATGAAGGCAGCTAGCAACGGCCGGGCAACGCTGGCATCGGACATCGCCTGCACGGCTGCCTTGTCGCCGGTCCCCGTCATCTTGAGCAGCGCGTCCCGCGCGCCCGGCCAGGCACGCTCGACCTCGGCATCGTAGCGGGCGAGCATTGCCGCGTCGCCATCGCCGAGGAACGCATCGGCGGGAAGGTGCGCAGCGCAGCTCTTCGCAATCCCGCGCAGGATGTCGGGAAGCAGCACCAGAGCCACGCTTTCCACCTCGGCGGGGGTCATGCATTGGTTCGATTTGGCGGCATGCGCCTGCCCGGCCAGAAGTAGCGCAATCGTTCCGCCGAGGATCGCTGTCCGAGCACGCTTCATACTGCCTCCACCATCCTGATCGTCGCAACCGCCTGCGCTGCGATGCCTTCGCCACGCCCGGTGAAGCCGAGCCGCTCGGTCGTCGTCGCCTTGATGCTAACCCTCGTCATATCCACCCGCAACAGCGCCGCAATGCGGTTTCGCATGGCATCCCGATACGGGCCGATCTTGGGCGCCTCGCAGATGATCGTGACATCGACATGCTCGATCGCGCCACCCGCGTGCGCCACCAGCCCGGCGGCATGTTCGAGAAAACGGTCCGACGAGGCACCCCGCCATTGCGGGTCGGAGGGCGGGAAATGCATCCCGATATCGCCCGCGCCGATCGTGCCGAGCAGCGCGTCGGTGAGCGCGTGGAGTGCGACATCGGCATCGCTGTGCCCCGAAAGCCCCTTGTCGTGGGGGATCTGCACGCCGCCGAGCCACAATTCCTCGCCCGAAACCAGCCGATGGACGTCATAGCCCATGCCCGTGCGAAACCCCGTACGCGCGCCCAGCCGCGCCTCGGCCCCCGCGAAATCCTCGGGCTGCGTGATCTTTTCCAGCATCGGATCTCCTTCGACGATCGCGACATCATGACCCGCGGCGCGCAGGATCTGGGCGTCGTCGGTCGCCTCCTGCTCCGCGGGCCAGCGCGCATGTGCGTCCATTATCGCATCGAAATGAAAGGCCTGTGGCGTCTGCACGCGAACGAGCCCCGCGCGCGGCACGATATCGCCCAGCGCCCCATCCCCCAGCGCCAGCGTATCCGCGACGGGGAGGGCGGGGATCGCGCCTGCCGATGTGTCGAGCACCGCCAGCAGCCGGTCGATCACCGCATGGGGAAGGAGAGGGCGCGCCGCATCATGGATAAGCACATGCGTCGTGCCGCCGGCCGCGGCGATCGCCTCCAGCCCGGCAAGGACCGATTCCCGGCGCGTGGCGCCACCCGCGACGATCGCGGCGACCTGACGTCCACCGAGTGCAGCCTCCATCGCCCCCATGTGCCCGGCGCCCGTCACCACGATGACGCCGTCGATCGCGGAATGCGCCAGAAAGGCGTCGACGCTGTGCGCGACAACGGGCTTGCCGCCCAGCACCGTCAGCTGCTTGGGCACCGCGCCGCCCGCGCGTTCGCCACGCCCTGCGGCGACGATCAGCGCGACTATCTGCTTCTTCGCTTCCATGTTCGCGCGCCTAGGCCAAATTGCCCGCGCTGCAAACACTCCGCGTCATCGGCGGTCATGCCCCGGTTTGCGCATGCGGCGCCGCGACGGGCTTTGACTCGGGCGATTCCCGCTGGCGCAGGAAGATAGACAGCACGACCAGCATCGCGGTGGACAGGAACTCGCTCTGCCAGTTCTGGAAGGATTCGAACCAGAGCTGCGCCGAAAAGAGATAGGCGGAAAACGGCTCGGGTGCGGCCCCGTGCAGCATCGCTTCCTCGGCGGCGGCACGCGCGCTGTAGGTCCAGTGCAGTATGAACGAGGCGATGAAGAGCAGGAAGAGCGCGATCCCGAGCGAGCGCGCGTAGAGCCAGCGCCACAAGGCACCCGCGCGCAATATGGCGGGCGCACCGGCCTTGCGCGCCTGCGCCGCCAGCCCTGCATCGCGCGGTGGCGTGTCGGGGTCGCGCGATTCCGCGGATCCGCGCTGGACGAGGATCGCGGTGAGCACGACATAGGCCGACATCTGCAGGAACTCGCTCTCCCAGTTCTCGAAAACGCTCGAGAGGAACAGCGGGTCGCGCAGGAATTGGGCCAGCGTGATCGGCAACCGATCGTGTTCCGCGAGTTGCCCATTCTGGAAATGCCAGCCCGCAAATGCCTGGCCTACAAGGCTGAGAAGGAACAGCAGAGCCAGCGCTATCGTCAGGCCATTGTCGCGTAGCAATCGCATTTGCTCCTCCACCGATGATCGTGCCTCGTGTCAGAGGCGGAACGATCACAACGAGATGGAGTTGCCGTGAAATGCGACGGGCCGTCCGGCCACGCCCGAAACGAAAGGACCTCGTGCATATTGGGACCGTTCATTCTCCATCGAACAAAACGGAGAGTGACATGACACATGTCGATCTCGAAAGTCGCTGCTGGACAACGCCCCGCGCTGTGCCGCACCGACGAATCCATCTATGACCGCGATTATGGCCGCCGCGCCGATCAGGCCCAATGTCTGGGCGCGGCCGGCTCTTTGAGATCGGGTGGATCGACTTCCTTCAGCGTGGGGGCATCGTTCGCGACGATCAGGCCCGCTTTGCGTGCATATGCCGCCGCCAGCTGAAGATGTGCACGGCGGGCGCATACACACGGGCTCTCCTTCGCGCGGGCACGCTCTTCGCGTTCGCGTCGAGTGTAATATTCGAAGTCTATGTGGGAATCCGTCATTTGCAGCCTCGAAAGCTGCCCCGTGCTCGACACCAGAGTGCTGCCCGTCTTCGCGGGATCAAGCGACGACCGTAACGACCAACCCGCCAGCGACCATTTGGGTCCGTGCTGCACTGCATCGATCGAACGTCACGTCGCCGGCGCGCCAGGGGCATGGAACATGTCCGCGTGCGGATCGCTTGCTTTCTGATGACCATCGAGGAGATTGCACATGCCTGCCCAGCAATTCACCGACGCGATCGCGTTGCTCAAGGCCGATCATCGCAAGGTCGAGGACCTGTTCGAACAGTTCGAAAAAGCCAGGTCGGATACAAAGAAGGCCGAACTCGCCGAGCAAATCTGCAACGAGCTCAAGATCCACATGATGATCGAGGAGGAGATCTTTTACCCCGCCTTTCGCGGGAAGATCGAGGAAGAGACCTTTACCGAGGCCTGGGTAGAGCATGACGGCGCCAAGGTGCTGATCAACGACATTCTCGCCGGCTCGCCCGCGGACGATTTCTTCGACGCCAAGCTCAAGGTGCTGTCGGAAGAGATCAAGCACCATGTCCATGAGGAGGAAATGCCGTCGGAGGGCATGTTCGCGCAGTGTCGGCGCGCCGATGTTGATCTGGTGGCGCTGCGCGACCGCATGCTCGGGCGCAAGCATGCGCTGATGGAGCAGGCGCAGGCAACGGGGTTGCCGGTCGCGCGGACACGCGTGGTAAATCCGGTCCCCGCCTGACGCGCCGGTCCTCTTACCCGTGGCGGCGGACGGGCGAGCGACCGTCAGCCGCACCGCGCGCACGATTGCGTCGACACTATGCGCGCGCTTGCCCCGCAACGCCTTTACGGTTATGGGGCTGCCTAAATTTCAGGCAAATGATGATGAAACTCGCTCCCATTGATGTCGGCCCGGTGCGGATCGACGTGCCGGTGATCCTGGCGCCGATGACCGGCGTCACCGATCTGCCGTTCCGCAAGATCGTGCGCCGCTACGGCTCGGGGCTCAACGTAACCGAGATGATCGCCAGCCAGGCGATGATCCGCGAGACGCGCCAGTCGCTGCAGAAGGCCGCCTGGGATGCGGTCGAGGAACCGATCTCGATGCAGCTTGCGGGCTGCTCGCCACTCGAGATGGCCGAGGCGGCAAAGCTCAACGAGGATCGCGGCGCCGCCATCATCGACATCAATATGGGCTGTCCCGTGAAGAAGGTTGTCAACGGCGATGCGGGATCGGCGCTGATGCGCGACCTGAAACTCGCAGGCGACATCGTCAAGGCCACCGTCGAGGCGGTGTCGGTGCCCGTCACGCTCAAGATGCGCATGGGCTGGTGCCATGACAGCCTCAACGCGCCCGAACTCGCGCACATCGCGGAAGATCTTGGGGTCAGGATGATCACTGTCCATGGCCGCACGCGCAACCAGATGTACAAGGGTTCCGCCGATTGGGGCTTCATCCGCAAGGTGAAGGACGCAGTCTCGTTGCCCGTGATCGCCAATGGCGACATCTGCTCGATCGAGGACGCGCTGACCGCGCTCGATCAGTCTGGCGCCGATGGCGTGATGATCGGGCGCGGCGCCTATGGCCGGCCCTGGCTGCTGGGGCAGGTGATGCACTATCTGCAAACCGGCCAGCGGCTTGCCGATCCGTCGATCGAGGAACAATATTACCTGATTACCGCGCATTACCGCGATATGCTCGAACATTATGGCGAGATGACCGGGGTCAACATGGCGCGCAAGCATATCGGCTGGTACACCAAGGGGCTCAACGGCTCGGCCGAGTTCAGAAACCGTGTGAACCAGCAGCCCGAAGCCACTACCGTCCTGTCGATGCTCGAGGAATTCTATTCGCCATGGCTCTCCCGGGCAGCCGCCTGATCCGGCTTTCCCGCAAGCCGGCGAACGGCCAGGATGCGCCATCGGCTTCAGAGCTCATTGCAGCGCTTCCCGTTCCGACGCTGCTCATCAATCCCGAGGGCAAGGTGGCCGAGGTCAACGCCGCGGCCGAATCGCTGCTCAATGCCAGCCGGACCGCGATCATCGGCAAGCCGATGGAGGCGCACGTCCGCTTTCCCGAGAATATCGAGGCGCTTCAGCAGGAGCGCGCCGGATCGCCGCTCAACGCCTTCGACGTCCTGATTTCCAACGATCGCGGACTGAAACTGCTCGCCGACATCGCCTTTTCCCCCATTCCCGACCGCGCGGGCTGGCGTGTCCTCGCGATCCATGCGGGGGCTGCGGCGCATCCGATGGGGCACAGGCGCGAACAGGGCAGCGGTGCGCGCGCGGCGATGGGCGCCGCCGCGATGCTCGCGCACGAGATCAAGAACCCGCTTTCGGGCATCAGCGGCGCGGCGCAGCTGCTCGAACGCAAGGTCGCACCCGAAGCGCGCGACATGACGCGGCTGATCCGTTCCGAGGTCGATCGCATCACCGGACTGATCGACCGGATGGAGAGCTTCACCGACCCGCGCCCGCTCGAACTCGTCGCCGAAAACATCTATCCGGTGCTCGATCACGCGCGCGAGCTTGCGCGGCACGGCTTTGCGCAGAATGTCGAGATCAAGGCGATCTATGATCCCTCGCTGCCGATGGCGCTCGTCCACCGCGACGCGCTGACCCAGATCGTGCTCAACCTGCTCAAGAACGCCGCCGAAGCCTGCGTCAAACAACAGCAGCCGGTGATCCAGGTGACAACCGCCTATCGCCACGGCGTCTCGGTGCCCGACAAGGATGGCAAGGGGCGGCGCGCGCTGCCGATCGAGCTGTGCGTGATCGACAATGGGCCCGGGCCAGCGCCCGAGGTCGCCGACCACCTTTTCGAGCCCTTTGTCAGCACCAAGCGATCGGGCGGGGGGCTGGGCCTCGCGCTCGTCGACAAGCTGGTCCGCGACATGGGTGGCATCGTCCAGTTCTCGCGCGAGGGGGCGCCCGAACGCACCGTCTTTCGCCTTCTCCTCCAGCGCGCCGGAAAGGAATCCTGATGAGCAGCGGCCGCATTCTTGTCGTCGATGACGACGCCGCGATCCGCACCGTGCTGGCCGAAGCGCTGCGCAGCGAGGGTCATGCGGTCGCGCTGGCCGCGAGCATCGCCGATATGGAGCGCCAGCTCGACGGCTTCGATCCCGAACTGCTCATCACCGACGTGATCTTGCCCGACGGCAACGGCCTCGACCAGATATCCTCCGTGCTGCAGCGCCGTCCCGAACTGCCCGTGATCGTGCTCTCCGCGCAGAACACGCTTGCGACCGCGGTGCGCGCGACCGAGCAGGGCGCCTTCGAATATCTGCCCAAGCCCTTCGATCTCGACGAATTGTGCCGCGCGGTCGGCGATGGGCTACGCAGTCGCGCGCATCGTGGCGCGGACGAGCCGGAAGGAATCAAGGAAGACCTGCCGCTGATCGGCCGCTCGCCCGCGATGCAGGATGTCTATCGTACGGTTGCGCGCGTCGTTTCGAACGAGCTGACGGTGCTCGTCTTCGGCGAGTCGGGAACGGGCAAGGAACTTGTTGCGCGCGCGATCCACGATCTCGGACCGAGGCGAAAAAAACCCTTTGTTGCCATAAACATGGCAGCGATTCCTCGCGACCTGATCGAATCCGAACTGTTCGGCCACGAAAGGGGCGCCTTCACCGGCGCGCAAGCGCGGGCCGCGGGCAAGTTCGAGCTGGCCCAAGGCGGTACGCTGTTCCTCGACGAGATCGGCGACATGCCGATGGAAGCGCAGACCCGGCTGCTGCGCGTGCTCC
Source organism: Sphingobium sp. FW306-1B-F04DB (assembly GCF_058781925.1). Classification (NCBI taxonomy): domain Bacteria; kingdom Pseudomonadati; phylum Pseudomonadota; class Alphaproteobacteria; order Sphingomonadales; family Sphingobiaceae; genus Sphingobium; species Sphingobium sp. FW306-1B-F04DB. The sequence continues at coordinate 324,003 of NZ_JBYSXE010000001.1, forward strand.
AGCAGGGCGAGTTCACCACCGTCGGCGGCGCGCGCCCGATCCGCGCCGACGTCCGCATCATCGCCGCGACGCATAAGGACCTGTCCGCGCTGATCGCGGCCAACGGCTTTCGCGAGGATCTCTACTACCGCCTCAACGTGGTGCCCGTGACGCTGCCGCCGCTGCGCGAACGGTCGGGCGATATCGCCGAGCTGGCACGGCATTTCCTCGATCGCGCTGCGCTGGAGGGGCTTTCGCGCAAGAGGCTGGGCGACGATGCGCTCGCGCGGCTTGCGACGCATAGCTGGCCCGGCAATGTCCGCGAGCTCGAAAACCTGATGCGCCGCCTCGCCGCGCTCAGCCGCGAGGAAATCATCTCGGCACGCCAGATCGACCAGGCACTGGCGGGCGGGGCGAGCGAGGCCATCCCGATCCCGCTGATCGGCAAGGGCCTCGAGGATGCGGTCGAGGTCCATCTGTCGGGCTATTTCGCGAGCTTCGGCGACGACCTGCCGCCTGACGGACTGTATGACCGCGTGCTCGCCAAGGTCGAGGCACCGTTGCTCCGGCTGACGCTGGCGGCGGTGCGCGGAAACCAGCTCCGCGCCGCCGACCTGCTGGGGATCAATCGCAACACGCTGCGCAAGAAGCTGACCGATCACGGGATCGATCCCGCGCGCGTTCGCCGCGGCGGCCCCTGAGGCCCGCGACCGCCCGACGATCCGTGCCGCAGCAGCGCCGGAAATAATCCCCCGGCCCGCAGACTGTGTTTGTCTTGCAACGCGAATGTTGTAAGAACGCAACGGTGAATGTGGGCTATCGTGACATTTCTGTGAAAGCCTCGCGCTGGCAACGCGTTTTGCGCGTCGTCTCGCGCCGCAACAACCTCATGCCCTGGATAGAGCTCGCGACGCTCGCGATCGCGGTGACAGTGGCGGTCACGACCTATTTCGTCGTCAGCGCCGAACCCGCGACCGAAAGGTTGCTTTCTCCGGTTCTGGTCGCGCTGCTGCTCGTTGCCAACCTTGTGCCCGGCGTCGCCCTGCTGGTGCTGCTCGGCCGCCGCGTCGCCAAGAAGCGCGCGGCGCGCTCGCCAATGGGCGGCGGCGGGCGCCTCCACGTCCGCCTCGTCGCGATCTTCTCGGTCATCGCGAGCGTGCCGATGCTGCTCGTCGTGATCTTCGCATCGCTGCTGTTCCAGTACGGCGTCGAGTTCTGGTTCTCCGACCGTGCACGCGGGATGCTGGAGAATGCGGCGATCGTCGCGCAGGAATATAACAGCGAATACCGCACGCGCGTTGAAAACAACACGATCGCGATGGCGTCCGACCTCGTCGCTTATCTGAACGAGGCACCCATCGATTCGCCGCTCTTTCAGCAGGGTTTTGCCGGGAACGTCTATCAGCGCGAGCTTTCGGAAGCGGCGATCATCGTCATCAAGCGCGGCGTCGGCGAACAGACGCTGGCGATGGTCGATCCCTATGATCGCGGCGAAGGCTCGCGGATCACCCCCGCGACCCTCGATCGGCTGCGCAAGGGCGAGCCAAGCGTGGTCACGGATTCGGGAAACCGGATCGAGGCGGTGACACGGCTCCCCGTAAGCGAGGAGGCCTATCTGTGGGCCGCGCGCGTCGTCGACCCCAAGATGCTCGCCCAGGCCGAACGTGCGCAGACCGTCTCGACCGACTACAGGCGCCTGCTAGAGCGTTCGCGGGCATTACAGCTGCAGTTCAACATCGCGCTGCTCGCGATCTCCCTGCTGATCGTCGGCGCGGCGGTATGGATCGCGCTCGCGCTCGCCGACCGGCTGGTGCGCCCCGTGGGCGATCTGGTCGACGCCGCGCAGCGCGTCGCCGAGGGCGATCTTTCGGCGCGTGTGCCGCAACCGGTGCGGCTCGACGAGATCGGCCGTCTCGCCAATGCCTTCAACCGCATGACACGCACGATCGAGGAACAGACGAGCGTGCTCGACAGCCGCCGCGCCTTCATCGAAACGGTGCTGTCGGGCGTCAGCGCGGGGGTGATCTCGGTCGACCGCGACCGCAATATCCGTCTGATGAACAGCTCGGCGGCGGCGCTGCTCAAGTCGGCACCCGGCGAGGCGACGGGCAAGGCGATCGACGCGCTGGCCCCCGAACTCGCCGAACTGGTGGGCGAGGACGATCGCAACGACATCGTCCAGCTCAATATCGGTGGCGATGCGCGGACCCTTGCGGTGCAGGTGGTGCGCGACGAGGCGGGCCATGTTCTGACCTTCGACGACATCACGCAGCAATTGCTCGACCAGCGCCGCGCGGCCTGGTCCGACGTCGCGCGGCGCATCGCGCACGAGATCAAGAACCCGCTGACGCCGATCCAGCTTGCCGCCGAACGCCTGCAGCGGCGCTACGGCAAGCAGGTGACCGACGACCCCTCGACCTTCGAGCGGCTGACCGAGACGATCATCCGCCAGGTCGCCGACCTCAGGCGGATGGTCGACGAATTCTCGTCCTTCGCGCGCATGCCAAAGCCCGTGTTCCGGACGGAGTCGCTGACCGACATCGCGCGCCAGGCGCTGTTCCTGCACGAGGTAGCCCATCCCGAGATCGTCTTCGCGCTCGAGCAGGGCGATGCGCCGCACCAGATCGTGTGTGACCGCCGCCAACTCGGCCAGGCACTCACCAACCTCGTCAAGAACGCTGTGGAAGCCATTGAACAGAAAAGCGAAGGCGGACCGCCGGAGAGCGGAGGGCGGATCACATTGTCGATCTGCCCCGATGCGGAGGGTAAGAAACTGACCGTGTGCGTCGCCGATAACGGCATCGGCTTGCCACAGGACCGCGAGCGGCTGGTCGAGCCCTATGTCACGACGCGCACGCGGGGCACGGGCCTTGGTCTCGCCATCGTAAAAAAGATCGTCGAGGAACATTTCGGAACGATGCAATTCGTCGACAATCCGGGGGGCGGGACGATTATCTGCATGGCCTTCGACCCCGAGCTGCTCGCGCGGTTCATGAGCGGGGAGGGGGACATCTCCGCGATCGACGGCGAGAAAACGCCAACCCAACTCACACACAAGAGGACCAGCTAGGACCATGGCGCTAGACATTCTGATAGTCGATGACGAACAGGATATCCGCGACCTTGTCTCGGGCGTGCTGGAGGATGAGGGCTATGCCGCGCGCAGCGCCGGCGGCAGCGATTCAGCGCTCGAGGCCATTTCCGAACGGCGCCCGTCGCTCGTCCTGCTCGACGTGTGGCTTCAGGGGTCGCGGCTCGACGGGCTGGAGCTGCTCGGTGAAATCAAGCAACGCGATCCGTCCTTGCCCGTGCTGATGATGTCGGGGCACGGCAATCTCGACACCGCAGTGGCGGCGATCCGCCACGGCGCGGTCGACTTCATCGAGAAGCCGTTCGAGGCGGCGCAGCTGCTTCACCTCGTCTCGCGCGCCACCGAAACCGAGCTGCTGCGGCAGGAGAATGCGTCGCTAAGGGCGCAGATCGGGCGCGAAGAGGAACTGACGGGCAATTCGACCGCGATCAACGCGGTTCGCGCGACGCTCAAGCGCGTCGCGGCGACGGGCAGCCGCGTGCTCATCACAGGGCCCGCCGGGGTCGGCAAGGAAGTCGCCGCGCGCCTGCTGCACAAATGGAGCAACCGCGCGACTGCGCCCTTCATCGTCGTCGGCGCGGCGATGATGAGCCCCGAGCGCGTCGAGGAAGAGCTGTTCGGCGTCGAGAACGGCGGCGAACTCATCCGCCCCGGCCTGCTCGAACAGGCACATGGTGGCACGCTGTTCCTCGACGAGATTGCGGACATGCCACTGACCACCCAGGCCAAGATCCTGCGCGTGCTGACCGATCAGAGCTTCACGCGCGTGGGCGGGCAACGCGTGGTCAAGGTTGAGCTCCGTGTCGTCTCCGCCACCTCCCGCGAGCTGCCCGAGGAGATCGCCGCGGGACGGTTCCGCGAGGATCTGTATTACCGGCTCAATGTGGTGCCGGTGCACCTGCCGCCGCTCGCGGAGCGCCGCGAGGATATTCCTGCACTGATCGAGCATTTCGTGGCGCGCTATGCGAGCGAGCGCCGCGTCCGTACGCCCGTGATCGCGACCGATGCGATCGCCGCGCTCCAGGCCTATGACTGGCCGGGCAATGTCCGTCAGCTGCGCAACGTCGTGGAACGCACGATCATTCTCGCGCCGGGCGACCGGATCGGCCAGATCGACCTGGACATGCTGCCGCCCGAGGTGATGGGCAACCCGGGGGAGTCCGGCGTCGGCAACGCCGCCTCGGCGATCATGGGGGCGCCGCTGCGCGAGGCACGCGAAACCTTCGAGCGTGAATATCTCCGCATCCAGATCCGGCGCTTTTCGGGAAATATCTCGCGTACGGCGACCTTTATCGGGATGGAGCGCTCCGCACTGCACCGCAAGCTCAAGCTGCTCGGCATGGCCGATGCCAAGCATGACGGGGAAGAATAATCCCGATCCGGTGGACGCGACGGGCCAAAACGCATAAATAGAGCGCCCCCAGCCATGCCTGTGCGAGCAGGCACATGCGGACCACGATCCGCCAAGAAAAGGAATGGTAGCAAATGCCAGACAAGACCAGCGCGAAGACCAACAACCTTCAGGACATCTTCCTCAACACCCTCCGACGCTCCAAGACCCCGGTCACGATGTTCCTTGTAAAAGGCGTCAAGCTGCAGGGAATCATTACCTGGTTCGACAATTTCTCGGTGCTGCTGCGCCGCGACGGCCAGTCGCAGCTCGTTTACAAGCATGCGATCTCGACCGTGATGCCCGCCGGCCCCATCGACCTGGCACCGATCGAGACGGCATTCAACGAGGCTCGCGGCAAGTCCAAGTCGCTGCAGGAAGTGTTCCTCAACGCAGTGCACAAGTCGGGCGACCCCGTGACGATGTTTCTCGTCAATGGCGTCATGCTCCAGGGTGAGATCGTCGCGTTCGACCTGTTCTGCATGCTGCTCCAGCGCGATGGGCTGGCGCAGCTTGTCTACAAGCACGCCATTTCGACGGTGCAGCCTGCCAATCCGCTCAATCTCGCCGAAGAGAGCGGAGACGACGCGGACTGATCCATGGCGGTTTTCCAGCGCGGAGACGATGATGGCCTGGCACGGGGTGCACGGGCCATCGTTGCCCTGCCAGATACGGGCGGTTCGGGCCGGGACGCCTCCGCGCGCCTTGAAGAGGCGGCGGGGCTTGCCGAGGCAATCGGCATCGATGTCGTCGAGAAACTCCAGTTCCGCTTGCGCCAGCCCAAGCCCGCGACACTGTTCGGCTCGGGCCAGGTCGAGCAGCTCGCGGTCGCGGTGCAGCAGGATGCGGCCGAGCTCGTCATCGTCGATGCTTCAGTTACCCCCGTCCAGCAGCGCAATCTGGAGGACAAGCTCAAGGCCAAGGTGATCGACCGCACCAGCCTGATCCTCGAGATCTTCGGCGAGCGCGCAGCGACCGCCGAAGGCCGGCTCCAGGTCGAGCTCGCGCATCTCGACTATCAGGCGGGCCGGCTGGTGCGGAGCTGGACCCACCTCGAACGCCAGCGCGGCGGCTTCGGCTTCCTCGGCGGCCCCGGCGAAACGCAGATCGAGGCCGACCGCCGCTTGATCCGCGACCGCATGGCGAAACTGCGCCGCGAGCTCGCCGAGGTCAGCCGCACGCGCGGCCTGCATCGCGACCGGCGCAAGCGCGCGCCTTGGCCGGTGATCGCGCTGGTCGGCTATACCAATGCAGGAAAATCAACACTTTTCAATCGGATGACCGGCGCTGACGTCATGGCGGAAGACCTGCTTTTCGCCACGCTCGATCCGACGATGCGCCAGATCCGCCTGCCCGGAATCGACAAGGCGATCCTGTCCGACACGGTGGGTTTCGTCTCCGACCTGCCGACGCAACTCGTCGCCGCGTTTCGCGCAACGCTCGAAGAGGTCACCGCGGCCGACCTGATCGTGCACGTCCGCGACATCGCGCATCCCGACAGCGAGGAACAGAAGGCCGATGTCGAGCAAGTGCTGCGCGAGATCGGCATCGACATCAGCGGGGAGGGGGGAGTCCCCGTGATCGAGGCATGGAACAAGATCGACCTGCTGACGGGCGACACGCGCGAGGAGTTGATGGGGGAGGCCGCGCGCCGCGAGGACGTTGCGCTATTATCGGCGATCAGCGGGGAAGGCGTCGACGACCTGCGCAGTGCGGCCGCCGCGCAGCTGACGCAGCGCAACCGCGTGCGCACGGTGCGCGTGCCGCACAGCGATGGCGCGACGATCGCGTGGCTCCACGCCAATGGCGAGGTGCTGGAGCGCGCCGAGGAAGGCGAGCTCATTCGCTTCGAGGTGCGCATGTCCGACGGCGACTGGGGCCGCTTCGAGGCGCGGGTATGAACACGCCGCCGCGCATCGCCGTTCTGCGCTATGACACGCCCGAGTTCGATATCATCACGCCGGGCGATTTCGTGCGCTGCGCGGTGACGGGTGAGCTCATCCCGCTGGATCAGCTCACCTATTGGAGCGCCGAGGCACAGGAGGCCTATGCGAGCGCCGCCGCGGCAACACAGGCCTGGCTCAAGCGCCACACTCCCTAGGGCGCATCCGTCCGCAGCACAGGCGCGGGGGATCGAGCCATCAGAAATGTCCAGCGTCGCGGCCGGGGCAGGGAGCTACATCGCTTTTGCGGCCTGCCAGAGCTTTTCCTTTTCGTCGAGCGGCAACGGCGCGAAGGCGTCGCCGGCCATGTCTTCCATCGCGCGGAAACGCGCTTCGAACTTGCGATTGGCGCGCCGCAGCGCCGCCTCGGGATCGACGCCGCGATGCCGCGCCCAGTTCACGCAGGCGAAGAACAGATCACCAAATTCGTCCTCGAGCGCATCCTGCGTGTTTTCTGCTTCTATTTCAGCAAGTTCCTCGTCGATCTTCGCACGCGCTCCGGACTCGTCGGGCCAGTCGAAACCGGTCCGCGCGGCGCGGCGCTGGAGCTTTTCGGCACGCATCAGCGCGGGCAAACCGAGTGCGACATGCGCCATCGCGCTCTTGTCGTCCTTGCCGCCACGTTCGGCCGCCTTGATCGCTTCCCAGTTGCCGCGCACCGCAGCGCCATCGTCGGCTTGGACATCGCCGAAGACATGGGGATGGCGGCGGATCATCTTGTCGCAGATCGCCTGGACGACGTCGCCGAACGCGAAATGGCCGGCTTCCTCGGCCATGCGGGCGTGAAAGACAACCTGGAGCAGAAGGTCGCCAAGCTCGTCCTTGAGCTCGGCCATGTCGCCGCGCGCGATCGCGTCAGCCACTTCGTGCGCTTCCTCGATCGTATAGGGGGCGATCGTCGAGAAATCCTGCTGGACGTCCCAGGGACAACCCGTTTCGGGATCGCGCAGACGCGCCATGATTTCGACGAGGGGGGATATCATGAGGGGATCCTGGCTCCGGTTATATGTTAAAGTCCGATAATATACATTATGTTAAATATACAATGGCCGGTCGAAACGTCCCTACCTGCTCAGCCAAGCCCTGCCAGCCCTTGGCAGAGCGCGGCCGATACAAGCGCGAGCACGGTCGCGCCCCAGAGATGCATGCGGAACCTCCCGGATCCCAGCGCACTGGCATAGACTGCCTTGGCGATCATGTTGCTGACCAGAGCGATGCCGATTGCCAATGCGGCCACAGGCGCCGAGATTGCGTCGAGCATGCCCGTCACGGTTACCGTCGCGGCGTCGACATCGGCGAGGCCCGACAGCGCCGACACCACGAGCAATCCGGCATCGCCGAATATCCGGCTCGCGACCTGCGCCATGAACGCGACGCCAACGAGCAGCAGCGCAATCTTGATAACCGCGCCGAGCTCGAACGGATTTTTCGGCTCCTGCTCGGCATGCTCGCCGGCGCCACGCCGCGCCAGCATTGCCGCATAGCCGATCATCGCGGCGGTACCGCCGGCCATGCCGGGCAGCAATTGCGGCATCAGCGCGGGTGCCAGCGTGCCGACGAGGATGGCGGTGCGGAGGATCGAGATCGCACCCGCACCTATGGCGCCCGCACAAAGCGCCGCCACCGCTGCATCGGAGTCTTTCGAACGCCGTGCATTGGTGATCGTGACCGCAGTCGACGAAACGATACCGCCCACAAGCCCGGCGACCAGCTCGCCGCGCGATGAGCCGAGCAGCCGCACCGCGACATAGCCGCAGAAGGAAAGCGATGCGAGAATGATGGCAAGCACGAGGATCCGCGCGGGCGAGATCCCGCCAAACGGCCCGATCGGCGCTTCGGGGACGATCGGCAGCAGCACGAAGGTCAACGCAAGCAGAATGACCGCTGAGCGCAGTTCGGCCCAGCGCAACCGGTGCATCAGCTGGTGCAGGAACTCCCGGCTTGCGAGGATCGCCAGCAGCACCACGCCCCCCGCCGAAGCAAGCGCCATGTCCCCCAGAACGGCAAGCGCGCCAAGCGCGAAGACGAGCATCGCTGCGACCACCGATGTGACGCTGCGATTCCCAACGGCGAGCGATTCGCGATAGTGGTAGAGCGTGAATGCGCCGGTCAGCATCGCGAAGAAGGCGGCGAGCACGATCCCAGAAGGGATCCCCCTCACCGCGGCCAGGTAATGCTCGATGAAACCCGCGACGCCGCCGAACAGCCCGATCAGCGTGAAGGTGCGGATTCCCGCGGTGCGCTGCCCTTCCCCCTCGTCACGTTCGCGCCAGTGCCGCTCGATGCCGACGACTGCCCCGATCGCGATTGCCAGCCCCATGCGCTGGAACAGTTCGAGTTCTTCCATGCGCGCACTATCTTCAGTGCGAGCGACGCGCGTCAACCGTCAGCGGATCGACGCGCGTCGCTGTGCAATTATTGCGGCGCGCCGTGGCAGTGCTTGTACTTGCGGCCAGAACCGCAAGGGCACGGCGCGTTGCGGCTGACCCTGCCTTCCCATTCGGCAGGATCCCCGCCCAGTTCCTCCACGACACCGGCCGATGCCATCTGCAGCTCGGGGATGCGCGTCGTGACCAGGCCGAACGACCCGGCGTTGATAGCGTCGCCGTCGTCGCGCCCCTGCAGCATGCTCATATGTTCGGTGACGAAATCGGGCATCTCGGGAAGCGGCGGCGGCTCGTCCTGCGGCATGAAGCGGGCGTGGGCCATCACCTTGGTCACGTCCTCGCGGATCGCGCTCAGCATCCGCTCGAACATCGCAAAGGCTTCCTGCTTGTACTCGTTGATCGGCGTCTTCTGCGCATAGGCGCGCAGATGGATCACCGCGCGCAGCGCGTCGAGCGTCGCCAGATGCTCCTTCCAGTGATGGTCGAGCGACTGGAGCAGGATACTCTTTTCGACCTGTGCCCAGCTGTCGGCAGGAATATCGGTGATCTTGTCGGCAATCGCGGCGTCCGCCATTTCTTGCAGCCGTTGCTCGATCAGCTCGGGATCGACCGCTTCTTCCTTGGTCCACGCATCGATATCGGGAACAAGGTTAAGCACGTCGCCGACACGCTCCTTGAGCGTTTCGATTTCCCACTGCTCGGGATAGGTGTCAGGCGGGCACGCATCGGCGACGAGCCCGTTCACGGTCTCGGCGCGCATGTCGGTCACCACGTCATCGACCGTCTCGGCATCCATGATGTCGCTGCGCTGCTCGTAGATCACCTTGCGCTGGTCGTTCATGACGTCGTCATATTCGACGACCTGCTTGCGGATGTCGTAGTTGCGCGCCTCGACCTTCTTCTGTGCGGTCTCGATCGCCTTGGAGAGCCAGCGCGAGCCGATCGCCTCGCCGTCCGCGAGATTGGCGTTCATCATCTTGGCGAACATCGTGTCGGGGCCGAAGATGCGCAGCAGGTCGTCGTCGAGCGACAGGTAAAAACGCGACAGGCCCGGGTCGCCCTGACGGCCCGAACGACCGCGGAGCTGGTTGTCGATGCGGCGGCTTTCATGGCGCTCGGTGCCGAGCACGAAGAGACCGCCTGCGGCGAGCACGCGCGCCTTTTCGTCCTCGATCTCGTGCCTGATCCGCTCGATCGCGGCATAGCGCTCGGGGCCCTCGGGCATCTCGCCCAGTTCGTCATTGACGCGGAACTCGAGGTTGCCGCCCAGCTGGATATCGGTACCGCGGCCCGCCATGTTGGTCGCGATCGTGACCGCGCCCTCACGGCCCGCCTGCGCCACGATATGCGCCTCCATCTCGTGATAGCGCGCGTTGAGGACCTTGTGCTCGACGCCCTCCTTCTTGAGAAATTCAGAAAGCAGTTCGGACTTCTCGATCGACACGGTGCCGACGAGCACCGGCTGCCCCTTGTCCGCCTTTTCCTTGATCCCCTTGGCGATCGCGCCGAACTTGTCGATCGTGTTCTTGTAGAACTCGTCCTCTTCGTCGATGCGCTGGACGGGGACGTTGGTCGGGATCGAGACCACGTTCATCTTGTAGATGTCGTAGAACTCCGCGGCCTCGGTCGCGGCCGTGCCCGTCATGCCCGAGAGCTTGGGATACATGCGGAAATAGTTCTGGAAAGTGATCGAGGCGAGCGTCTGGTTCTCGGGCTCGATCGTCACGCCTTCCTTGGCCTCGACCGCCTGGTGAAGCCCGTCGGACCAGCGTCGTCCGTCCATCATGCGACCGGTGAACTCGTCGATGATGATGACCTTGCCGTCCTTGACGATATAGTCGGTATCGCGCTTGAAGATCACGTTGGCGCGCAGCGCCTGGTTCAGATGGTGAACTACCTGCGTATTCTCATAGTCGTACAGGTTGCTGCCCTCGAGCAGGCCGGCGTCCTCAAGCAGGCGCTCGACCTTTTCGGTGCCGTCCTCGGTCAGGATGATCGACTTCTGCTTTTCGTCGACTTCATAATCCTCGGCGACCAGCGTCTTCACGACGTCGTTCACGCGCATATACAGCTCGGACTTGTCGTCGGTCGGCCCCGAGATGATCAGCGGGGTTCGCGCCTCGTCGATCAGGATCGAGTCGACCTCGTCGACGATGGCGTGCGCGAAGGGGCGCTGCACCATTTGGCCGCGCTCATACTTCATGTTGTCGCGCAGATAATCGAAGCCAAATTCGTTGTTGGTGCCGTAGGTGATGTCGGCGGCATAGGCGTCGCGGCGCTGCTGGTCGGTCAGATTGGGGACGATCACGCCCACGGTCAGACCGAGGAAGCGATAAACCTGCCCCATCCAGTCGGCGTCGCGGCGGGCGAGATAGTCGTTGACGGTGACGACATGCACGCCCGTTCCCGGAAGTGCGTTGAGATAGACTGCGAGCGTCGCGACCAGCGTCTTGCCCTCGCCCGTGCGCATCTCGGCGATCTCCCCCCTGTGGAGCACGATGCCGCCGATCATCTGGACGTCGAAATGGCGCATGCCGAGCACGCGCACCGCGGCCTCACGGACGGTTGCGAAGGCTTCGGGAAGAATGTCGTCGAGCGTCTCGCCCGCTTCCAGCCGCTCGCGGAAGCGGGTGGTTTGAGCGGAAAGCTCCTCATCGCTCAGCGACTGTATCTGGGGCTCGAAACCCGCGATCTCCCCGACGACCTTGTTGAGCGACTTGACGTAACGGTCGTTGGACGACCCGAAAATGGCCTTGGCGATGCCACCGATCATGGAATGTTCCTGTCTCTTCTAATCTGGAAACGGGCCCGCCGCGCATGTCGGGCGGGCGCAATGATACTGCATGGTCGAAAAAGCGGCGCGCGAACGAGCGGCGCTGCGGGTCGCGAACCTATTCGAGCCTGCGCTCGTCGACGCGATGGTGATCCTGCGGTGCAGCTGTCTGCGCCGGTTCGAGAGGCCGCGTGGCGAGCGGAATCGCCAGCGGCCCGAGCGGCACGAACGACGCATGAATCGCGGGCGCCGCTGCCTCTGCCGACATCTCGGCCACGATATCCACCGCAACCGCGGCGGCGCTGCGCTGCACCGGCGCAGGCTCGGCCTTGCGCTCGCCGGAGATCACTCCGGTAAGGCCGGTCAGCAGCGCAGAGAGGAAAAGCAGCAGTTCCAAGCGTGGCTTCCAAGATATTGTCGGCGACGACATAGTGATCGCGTCCGCGTTCGTCCAATCAAAAGCGCCCTTGGCCGCGCCGATTTCACCACCAATCGCGCCGTGCCATCAAATGCCAGAAGGTCATTCGTCACTCACCTCCGTCGACATGCGGAAGCGCAAGCGTTTGCTCTTCGGCCCATCAAAGGGCGCGAACCCACCCGATTTCATGATAGCGGGGCAAGCGTCTGCGGGCATACCCTCCAGCCCGTCGAGCTTGTGCAGCACGCACGATGTCACCGAACCATCGGGCGAAACGACGATTTCCACGTCGAACGCCGACGGCTTCAACTGTGAGATGAAGGGTGGCGGGCCCGCAGGCCTGGGCAGCCGCCAGGTTATGCGCTGAGTCTTATATTCGGTTCTCGGCTTTCCGTTGGCGTATTTGGGCGGCTCATAGCGAAAGCGCTGCACGATCAGCGCGCAGGTTTGCTTATCAAGTATTGCCGAACCACTGCTTTCCTTGATGTTGCATTCGGTCACAAGGCCTTGCGGATTGACGGCGAACACGACGACCGTCGTACCCGACTCTCCTGCACGATGCGCTTCCGGCGGATAATCTGCGTCTTCGATGGAACCGGCGATTTGCTTGGATGGCAAAACAACCACGGGCGGCGGCGTGATATCTGGCGGCGTTGCTGACTCGATAGCCGCGCCGAAGGCCGCCGCTATGGCGATGATGATCATGTGGTTCCCCCTTCTCCCTTTATCATTGATATTGCGCCTGTTCGCCAGTTGTCCAGCCAGCCGGATCTCCTCCGCATTGATCGGCAGGCGCAGGCGGTTATAGGGGCGCCATGGCAGAACTCGTGAAATCTCCGCTTGCGCCCGAACGCTTTCCTGACCTCCCCGCGATCCCTGGCGTCACGCCACGTGTGGCGCGGGCGCGTTACAAGAACTGGGACCGTTGCGACCTGACCTATGTCGAGCTTGACGCGGGGACCGCGGTCGCTGGCGTGACGACGACGAGCAAATGTCCGTCACCCGAGGTTGAATGGTGCCGCGCCGCGCTGCCGCTGGGTCAGGCGCGCGCTCTTGTCGTCAACGCGGGCAATAGCAATGCCTTTACTGGCAATCGCGGACGCGCTGCAGTCGAGGCGATCGCGGCGCGCGTGGCGTCGCATCTGGGCTGCCAGCCCTCCGACATATTCGTCGCGTCGACGGGCGTGATCGGCGTGCCGCTGCCGATCGACAAGGCCGAGGCCGGGCTCGGCGCAGCTTTTTCGGCCGAACCCTGCGTCTGGGAGGATGCGGCTGCGACGATCATGACGACCGACACCTTTCCCAAGGCCGTGCTGACGCGCGCGGTGATCGGCGACAGGACGGTGAGCCTGGTCGGAATCATCAAGGGGTCGGGGATGATTGCACCCGACATGGCGACGATGCTCGGCTTCATCTTCACCGATGCCGCGGTCGAGCCTGCCCTGCTCCAGAAGATGCTCACCGCCGCCAACCGCGCGAGCTTCTCTTGTATCACGGTCGACAGCGACACCTCTACCAGCGACACCGTGCTCGCCTTTGCAACGGGCAAGGCGGGCAATGCCCCCCTCTCCTCGTTCGACGATCCCGGCGCCGACGCCTTTCAGGCTGCGCTCGATGACATGTGCCTGCAGCTCGCGCATCTGGTGGTGCGCGACGGCGAAGGCGCGTCCAAGTTCATCGAAATCCAGGTCGAAGGCGCCGTCTCGGACGAGAGCGCGCACCGGATCGCGCTGTCGATCGCCAACTCGCCGCTGGTGAAGACCGCGATCGCGGGCGAGGACGCCAATTGGGGCCGGGTCGTGATGGCGGTTGGCAAGGCGGGCGAGCCCGCCGAACGCGACAGGCTCGCGATCCGCTTCGGCGCAACGCAGGTCGCCGAGGGTGGGCTTGCGCTCGAAGGCTATGACGAGGCGCCGGTTACGGCGCACCTCAAGGGCAAGGAGGTCGAGATCGGGGTTGACCTGGGGCTCGGATCGGGCCGCGCGACGGTTTGGACGTGTGACCTGACACACGGCTATATCTCGATCAACGCCGACTATCGGAGTTGAGCAGCATGCATCCTCTCCACCGCCCCGTCGCGACGCTGATCGAACAGGTGGCGGTGGAGGTGATCCTGCCGCGTTTCGGCAAGCTGGCTGCCGAGGATATCCGGCAAAAGGCCGCGGACGATCTCGTCACGATCGTCGATCACGAGAGCGAGGCGCGGCTGGCCGAGGGGCTGGCGAAGATCCTTCCCGAAGCCGGGATCGTCGGCGAGGAGGCCGCCGCAGCGGACCACGCATTGCTGGACACCGCAGGCACAGGCCTGAAATGGATCATCGACCCAATCGACGGTACCGGCAATTTCGCGGCCGGACGTGCGCCCTTTGGCGTGCTCGTCGCGCTTGTCGACAATGGCGTGACGCAGGCGGGCTGGCTGTTCGACCCGATCGACGGGCGCATGTGCCATGCGAGGCTTGGCGCGGGCGCGTGGATCGATGCCGAACGAGTCACCGCGCGTGAAAGCGGCGCCGACCTGCCAGTCGCCGCGCTGGCGACGAGTTTCATGACTCCGGAACGCCGCGCAGAGATACAGGCGCGCGCACGCGGCAGGATGAAGGAGGTCGAGATTCCGCGCTGCGCCGCTGAGCAATATCCGCGTCTCGTGCTGGGCCAGAACGATATCGCGATCTTCGAGCGCGCGCTGCCGTGGGACCATGCGGCGGGCGTGCTGTTCGTCAACGAGGCGGGCGGCCGCGCGCGCCGCCCCGATGGCCGCGCCTATATGGTAGGCGATCTCAGCCCCGGGTTGCTCGGCGCCGCCTCACCCCGACTGTGGGATGAGGCGGCGCGGATCTTGTTCGATTAAAGCTCGCTCTCGAGCCAGCCCTTGAGCTGGCTCTTGGGTGCTGCGCCGACCTTGGTGGCAGCGGGCGCCCCGTTCTTGAACAGGATCATCGTCGGAATACCGCGGACGCCGTATTTGGCGGGGGCGTCGGGGTTCTCGTCGATGTTGAGCTTGGCGATCGTCACCTTTTCACCCAGCTCTTCCGAGATTTCCTCGAGCGACGGGCCGATCATCTTGCAGGGACCGCACCATTCGGCCCAGAAATCGACCAGAACCGGCCCTTCGGCCGAAATCACGTCGCTATGGAAACTCGCATCACTGATCGCTTTGGTGGCCATGGCCAGATCTCCTTCGTGTTGGCCCGTTATCTAGGCAGCCTCGGCGTCGCTCTCAACCGCTTTCGCCCAAGCTTTACTCATCGGCGTTCAAGCCGGGCTTGTAACGCGCCAGCAGCGCATCGGGCAGGTCTATCAGCGCCGGGCCGGCGGTATAGAGCAATTGCGCCTCGACACGCCGCCCCGGAAAAATCACCCTGAGCGCCTCGGCATAGGCCGACATCTGGCGCAGATGATGTTCGGGCACGCGCTCCGCCGATGCGGGCACGCGGCGCCCCGTCTTGAAATCGACCACCCGCACCAGCGCGTCGTCGACGAGCAGCCGGTCGACCGTGCCAGCAACGACATCGCCGCCCACCACCGCCGCGATCGGCGCCTCGGCAAGGGCGTCAGCGCCGAACAGCGTGGCGTGCACGGGATCCTCGATGATCGCGAGTGCCGCATCGGCAATTGCGGCTCGTTCAGCGGCGTCGGAGACGCCCGCGCCATGTTCGAGCCAGCGCAGCGCTGCATCACGACGCTCCACGGTGGGCACCTCGGGCAGCCGCTCGAACAGCGCGTGGAGCCTGCGCCCGCGCTCGGCGGTGCGGCGCATGTCGGGCCCCGGCGGGGGATCGGGTACGTCGTCGAGGCCAAGCGACGACGGCGCCAGCGGCCGCGGGGGCCGCGCTTCGGCGGGGGCCGCGGCATGAAGCCAGCCCGGCAGGGCCCCGGTTTCGACGTCCGCAAGCGCCTCGTCGGCGCCCGGCATCGGTACCGCTTCCGGCGCGCGGCCGCGATAATGCCAGATACCGCCCCAGTCGGGATCGGCCTCCGCCTCGATCTCCATCCGTGCGAAAGCCGTGCGAACCGCGGTGTGCCAGCTCTTGTCGGGGGCCTGGCCCCTGGCCTGCGGCCCGAGCGCACCGCCGACCACCAGCCATTCCTCGGCGCGGGTGAGCGCGACGTAGAGCAGGCGCCAATGCTCCTCCATGTCGCGCGCATCGGCTTGCTCGGCCGCCTGTTTGAGCGTGCCCACCGTCTCCGCCGCGCGCGGGCGGAATACGGGAACCGGATGCGCATCCTCCGCCATCGGCCAGTCGAGCTTGCGATAGCCGCCCCCCGCGCGCGTCGGATCGACCGTCGCATCGGCGAGGATCACGAGCGGTGCCTGCAGGCCCTTGGCGCCATGCGCGGTCATCACGCGCACCGCATCGAGCGGGGCTGACGGGTCGCGCTTGATATCCTCGGTCTCGCGTTCGAAACGGTCGAGAAAGGCCTGCAGCGTCGGCGTGGCGTCATTCTCGAACTGGAGCGCGGCGTTGAGCAATTCCTCGATCGGGTCGCGCGCCTCCTCGCCCAGCCGACGGAGCAGCTTGCGCCGCCCGTCGAGCGATCCCGACAGCAGATCCTCCAGAAAGCGATAGGGCGAGGACAGGTCCGCCCTGCCGAGCATCGCATGGAGCGGGGCGATCCGTTCCGCCGCCTGCGTCGCACGGAGATGGCGCCAGAGCCCGCCCTTGCGCCCGAACGCGGCCGCGTAAAGATCGTCCTGGTTCCAGCCGATCAAGGGCGACACCAGCAACGCGGCGAGGTTCAGGTCATCCTCTGGCTGGAGCACGAAGCGGACCGCGGCGAGCAGATCACGCACCGCGAGCGGCGCGTTGAGCCGAAGACGATCGACCCCCGCGACGGGCACTTTCTCCGCATGCAGCCGCGCGACGATCAGCGAGGCAAGCTCGCTGCGGCGGCGGACGAGAATCAATATGTCCTGCGGTTCCAGCCGCTTGGGCTTGCCGCGATTGTTGATCCATGTCGGGGCGTCGAGCCAGCGCCTGATCTGTTTCGCAAGCCGCGTGGCGAAGCGCCGCGTTGAATCGCCGAGCCAGCTTTCCTCACCCTCGATATCGTCGTTGCCTTCCCCCTCGGCCGAAACCGGGCTCCATAAGGTGACGATGCCCGGCCCCGCGACGGCGCTGCGGTGCGGCTCAAGATCGATCATCCCGCTGAGCGCGCCTTCGCCGAGCCCCTCGATCACGCTGTCTACGAATTCGAGGATCGGCGCGGTGGATCGGAAGGATTCGGTCAGCGAAAGGTCATGAACATTACGCTCGGCGTCGGCCGCTTGCCGCTCGAAATGGAGCTGGGCCGCGCGGAAGTTGATCGGATCGGTCCCCTGGAAGCCAAAGATCGCCTGCTTGAAATCGCCGACCGAGAAGATCGTGCACACGGGGCTGCGCGCACGCTCCGCATCATCTATCGGCAGCGCCTCGACGAAGAAATCTTCGGCGAGCTTGCGGATGATCGCCCATTGGCTGGCGTTGGTGTCCTGCGCCTCGTCGACGAGGATGTGATCGGTCGCCTGATCGAGCTTGAAGCGGATCCATTCGGCCATGTGCGACTGGCCGAGCAGCGCGACGGTGCTGCGGATGAGATCGTCGAAATCGACCACGCCCGCAAAGCGCTTCGCCGCGGTATAAGCGCGTGCATAGGCGCGGCCGGCCTCCAGCCCCTGGGCGAACAGCGCCGCGAGCCCAGCACGGCTCCGCAGGCCGAGCAGTTTCTGCACCGCATCGGCGATACGCTGCGCATGGCCCGCATAGCCGGGTTCGATATCGAGCAGTTTGGCCGAGACCGATTTGAGCTCGCCCTTCTGCGTCATCACGACCGACAGCAGATCGGGCAGCATGGCGGCGCGGCGATCCGTATCGGCGGCGCGCCACGCCGCGATCAGGTCGGCGCGTCCGAGCCCGATCTTGCCGCCCCAAGCCGCATTGGCGGCAGCGAGCACGCGCAGGCTCTCGATGTCGAACGCGCCGTCGCCGCACGCCTCGCCGATCGCGGCCTCGATATCGCCATCGGGCACATCGAGCGCATGCCGGACAGCCCGGCCGATATCGTCGCCGAGCACTTCCATCGCATGCGGCGCGCGCGCGCAGTTGGACAGGAACGCCTCCGCCCCGCCCTCGCCCAGCCTCAGGCTCAGTGCCTGGAGCGACGCGATCAGCGCGCCATCACCACCGGCCTCCGCGGCAACGAGCATGTCGGCCATCACCTGCCGCTGAAGTGCGGCCTCCTCGCGCCCCTCGAGCGGGCGGAAGCCGGGCACCAGCCCCGCCTCGAGCGGAAAGCTCGCCAACAGCGCCTGGCAGAAGCTGTGGATCGTCTGGATTCGCAGCCCCGCCCCACTCGCGTCAAGCACGCGCGCGAAAAGCTGGCGCGCGGCCTCGATGCTGTCAGGGGTCGCTTTCTCGCCGAGCGCGAGCAGTTCGGCGCCCAAATAAGGGCCCTTCATCCGCACCCATGAGGCGAGCTTGGCATGGATACGATCGGCCATCTCGGCCGCACCCGCCTTGGTGAAGGTCAGGCAGAGGATGCCCGCCGGATTGGCGCCATTGAGCAGCAGCCGCAGCACGCGCGCCGTGAGCACCTGCGTCTTGCCCGTCCCCGCCGATGCCGAAAGCCACACGCTTTCAAGCGGTTCCGATGCGAGCTTCTGGTTGCCTTGGAGCTGGATAGGACGATGCCCGCTAGCCATCGCTCCCCTCCCCGCGCCCATACCATTCGTCGAGCCGCATCAGCTGGTCATAATCGGCATAGGGCGCGTATTCAGGGTGCAGCTTCGCGGTGAAGGGCGCAGCGCCCGTCAGCCAGAGCTCGGCCGCCTCCGCGAACCTGGCGGCGGCATGTGCGGTGAAGCTGCCCGAGGCAAGCTTGCCGCCCTTCCCCTCGGGATGGACAGGCGACCGCCGGCTGCCAAACTGGCCGCCGCTCTTGGCGAGCGACCAATATTCGAAGATCTCGGCGGTGCCGCTCACACCTTCGAAACCGCCGCGCTCGGCGATCAGGCCGAGCAGCCCCAGCTGCATCGCGAAACCCTCGCGCACCGCGACGTCGCTGGGCGCCTTGCCCGTCTTGTAGTCGACGATCGCGATCCCGCCGCCGTCGATGCGATCGATCCGGTCAACACGGCCGTCGAGTTCGACGCCCGCGATCACAGCCTTGCCCGAGATTTCGGCCTTCCAGGGCTCACGTCCCTCCGCCCTGCCCCGTTCGATCTCGCCAGAGATCCAGCCCAGCGCCTCCATCACACGCGGCTGCCAGAAGGCGCGCTGGAGGGGATGTACCTCTGACCGGGTGAAAAATTCTTCCGCGAGCGGAAGCAGGCGGTCGGGCCGCCAGCCTTCACCCGCCCAGCGCTCGAGCACGTCATGTATCGCGGTACCGCGCCAGGCAGCGCTTGCCTCGGCATCGATCGGGTCGAGCGAACGCAGCCCGAGCATCTTGAGCGCGTAAAAGGCGTAAGGGTCGGCCTTCAATCGGTCGACCTGCGTGACGCTGAGCGCCTTGGGGCGATCGCTCGGCGGCGGTGCGGGCGCGGGCTGCCTTGCCGGCGCGAAGTCCGCGGGGCGGTCGATCGCCCCCGCCCAGTCGGCAAAGCGCGGGGCATTGCGGTCGGCGCGAAAGCCGGGGTCCATCGCCTCCATCCGCAGCCAGAAGCGCGAGGCGATCGCAGGTGCGCGCGCATCGCGTCGTGCGCGCGTCACCAACACCTGCGGCGCACCCAACGCGCTTGCGAAATCATGCGCAGAAAGCCCGATGCGGCGCTCGCGGCTGGCAAGCCCCAGTTCCGAACGGATGCGCGGCGCAAGCCAGGGGTCCTGCGCCGGGAGCGCGGGCCAGCTGCCTTCGTTCAGACCCGCGAGTATGACAAGATCGGCCTGTTGCAGCCGCGTCTCGAGCAGCCCCCAGATCGAGATACGCGGATGACCGCCCTGTGGCGGGCGGACCGCGACCTCGTCCATCATGCCCTTGAGCAGCGGCGCCAACGTTTCGATCGCGGCCTGGGCAGGGCCATCGACCGCATGTGCCTCGAGTTCGGCGAGCAGTTCGGCCACCGCACGCCCCGCCGTGCCCGACCACGCCGCATCGCCCGTCAGCATCGTCGCTGCATCACGCAGCGCGGCCAGAAGCGCCACCAGCGACCGGGCATTGGCAACCGCGCCAGAGAACGGATCGAGCAACGCCCGGATTGGCTGCCAGCCGGGAAGTGCGCGCCCACGCGACTTGCGTTCGCGCTCACTGCCGCCCGCCAGATACCGGCTGATGCCATCGAGTCCCGCGGGCGGACGGGGACCGCGCAACGCCAGATCGAGCAGGCGCACCTTGTCGAGCCAGTCGAGCCGCCCCTCGCCCGCCTGCACCAGCGGATGCTTGAGCAGCGCGAGCAGCGCGATCGGCGCGAAATCCTCTGCAACCCCCTCGGCCAGCGCGAGCAACAATGTGCCCGCAGGCTCGCCCGACAGCGGACGCCCCGCCGAATCGTCGGCCTCGACGCCCCAGCGACGCAGATGCGCCGAAACGCGCGTCGCGAGCGCACGGTCGGGGGTGACCAGCGCCGCGGTACGGCCGGGCGTTTCCAGCGCCTCGCGCAGCGCGATCGCGATCACCTGCGCCTCCTCGGCGGGTGTCGCGACCTCGAGTGCCCTGACCCCCGACAGGCGCGTGTCCAGCTCGGGCTCGCTCCAGCGTCCGGTGAAGAGAGCCGGCTTCATCGCATTGGAGATCGCGCGGCTCCGCGCGGCGCTGGAATCATGCCCCCCGCCCCAGCGCCAGCGGACAACCTCGCCACGCGCAACGTCCATGCGATCGAGCAGCAGCTTGAGGTGGAACTGAGGGTGCGTCTCGATCGATGGCTTGCGAAAACCGGTGAGAGGATCGCGCTCGAAGGGCCCAAGTGCGTCCCATTCGTCCTGCGGCATCGCATCATCGAGCGCGGGCAGCACGACCATGCCCCTTTCCAGCCACGAGACGGCGCGGAGGACGCGCGCGACCATCGGCGCACTGGTGGTGATGCCCGCGGCCACGACGAAACCCGGCGGAGGTGCCTCGCGCCAGCGCCGCGCGACGCGTTCGAGCAGCAGGTTGCGGCGTTCGGCCATGTCGATCCGACCGATCCGCGCAAGTTCGACGGGCCAGCGATCGAGGACGATCGAAAGCACCGCGAGCGATTTCTGCCAGTGCTCCGAAAGCTCAGCAGCGACCTCGAGCGTTTTCAGCCGGCGCGGCTCGACGCATTCGACGAGCAGCTGGTCCAGCGTCCGCGCCAGTTCGGCTGCGAGCCGGACGGCTTCGGCGGCGTCGACGGGTTCGCCCGTGCGCGCGCGCTCCTCCTGGACAAGCCTGGCAAGCATCATGCGTCGCCGGATCGGCTCCACGGCGGGTGCGATGGCCTCGCCGCTGCCGATCGGATCGAGCGCGCTGCCCAGACGCTCATCGAGTTCGGGGTCGCCGATCGGGATCAGCCGCGGGAGCAGCAGCCCGCCTTCGGCGCGCCGCACAAAGGCGCGCGTGATCGCATCCGCCGCGCGGTTGTTGGGCACGAGCACGATGCTGCGCGCGAGCGCCATCGGATCCTTGCCCCAGCTTGCGAGAAGCCCCTCGGCCAACGCATCGGCAAAGGCCCGGTGAGGCGGAATGGTATAGACGGAGGGTGTCCCCCGCTCACGCATGCGCGAGCAGTGCCTCGGTCTTCTTCACCGCCATTGGCGTGCCGACATCGAACCACAACCCCTGATGGACCAATCCAAACAGGCGCCCCTCTTCCATCGCACGGCTCCACAGCACATTCGTGGAGAATGCACCTTTGGGGGCATCGCGTAGCAGCCGATGCGACACGAGTTGGATGCCGATATACACGAAGGGCGCGACGCGGCCGGACCTGCGCCGGCTCAGCCGGCCCGTCGCATCCATATGGAAATCACCCTGGCCCGAGTGGCAATTCGCGCGCGCCTGCGGGATCAGCAGCAGCAGCGCGTCCATCTCATCGCTGTGCCAACGCGCAGCGAGCAGCCGGATCGCGTCTGCCGGGCCATCGACCCAGTAATTGTCGCTGTTGACGCAAAGGAACGGATCGTCGGGGATCAGCGGCAACGCCCTGACCAACCCGCCACCTGTTTCCAAAAGTTGGTCACGCTCATCGGAGATAACGATTTCAATGTCTTTTACCTTGCTCTTCAGATGTGCTTCGAGCGCATCGGCAAGATAATGGACATTGACGATCGCGCGCTCGATACCCGCCACCCGGAGATGATCGAAAGTGTGATCGAGCAACGCCTTGCCGTTGACCTCAACGAGCGGCTTGGGGCGTGTCGCGGTCAGCGGGCGCATGCGCTTGCCGAGCCCGGCCGCCATGACCATCGCGGTCCTGAGCGGCGGGCCACCCGGATCGGGGCGGAGCGACAGCTGCTTTCTGGGCTGGGGCCTGGTCATGCGTCGGCCATTGTCTTCCATGCGGCGGCGCGCTTGTCCCCGGGGATATTGGCGTCGAACCAGCGCGCGACAGGTGCGAGCGCGGGATGCGCCAGATCGCGCTCGAGATACCCCCAGACGCGCGGGAGATATGAGAGGTAGCGCGGCTTTCCGTCACGCTTCCAGAGCCGCGTGAAGATGCCGATGATCTTGGCATTGCGCTGCGCGCCGAGCAGCGCATAGGCCGCGTCGAAACTGCCCTTGCGGCCGGCCTCGGCATGATAATGCGCGATCATCTCCGCCTCCAGCTCGGGCGCAACGTCGCGGCGCGCGTCCTGGAGAAGCGAGACGAGGTCATAGGCCGGATGCCCTGCAAGCGCGTCCTGAAAATCGAGCAGGCCGAGCCCGTCAACGCCTTCGCGGCCGTCGATCAGCATGATGTTTTCGGCATGATAGTCGCGCAGCACCGTCACACCGCGCGCATCGTCACGATAGAGATCGCCAAGCGCCTCGTCCCACGCCGTCTCATAGCCTGCCGCATCGACGTCAAGGCCGACCGCAGGACAGTACCATTCGGTCAGCAGGCTGGCCTCGCGCAGATATTGCGCACGATCATAGGGCGCGATGTCCGCGGCCTTGTGGCGGTGAAGCCGCGCCAGCAAGGTCACCGCGTCGGTATAGATGCGCCGCTCGCTTTCGGGCGCCGCGTCGACGACTTCGCGCATCCGCGCGTCTCCGAAATCCTCGAGCAGCACGAGGCCGTTGTCGAGGTCGGTCGCAAGGATCTGCGGCGCGGCAAAACCCAGCCCGGTCAGATGTTCCGCGATCTGGATGAAGGGGCGAGGATCCTCATGCGGCGGCGGCGCATCCATCAGCACCGCCTGACGGCCCGGCTCGACGACGCGGAAATAGCGACGGAAGGACGCATCGCCGGCAAGCGGCAGGATCTGCGCACCATCCCAACCATGAGCGGATAGAAAGGCGGGCGCGGCGGCGGGTGGAATCATCTCGGTGGCCATCGGCCTTCCCATGACGGCGGCACCGTGGCTGTCAAGACGCGTGCGCCATCCGCGGTGCGTTCGAAGCCAAGCCGCAGCGTGTCAGGCCAGAGCGCGGAGCCCAGCCGCTCGGGCCATTCGATCAGCAACAGGCTGTCCTCAAGCATGTCGTCGAGGCCGAGTTCGAGCGCATCCTCGGGATCGTCGAGCCGGTAGAGATCGACATGCGCCACGGGCAGGCGGACCTCGGGCGGCGCATAGGGCTGGACGATCGCGAAGCTCGGGCTCGGCGCCTCTTCCTCAAGCCCGAGTGCGGCGAGCAGCCCGCGCGCGAGCGTCGTCTTGCCCGTGCCGAGATCCCCCGACAGCGCGATGATGTCGCCCGCGCGCACCACGCCGGCAAGCGCCGCGCCCAGCGCCAATGTCGAGGCTTCGTCGGGCAGGATCACCGCGGCAGCTCCAGAGTCAGCACGGTCCCCTCGCCCGGCTCCGAATAGAGCGTCAACGTCCCGCCATGCGCCTCGGCATATTGCCGTGCCAGCGGGAGGCCGAGACCAAAGGCGTCATCGCCATCGGGCTTGCGCTCCGCCGCACGGCTGAAGCGATCGAAGACGCGCGTCTGCTCCTTCTCGCCGATGCCCTGCCCGTTGTCGGACACGATGATGCGCGCGACCGCGTCGTCACCGCTGCCGTGGAGCAGAACGCGCCCGCCTTCGGGCGTGAGCGCGATGGCATTCTTGAGCATGTTGCCGATCGCCTGACCGAGCCGCTTGGCATCACCCATGACAAGACCGAGCGTGGGATCGAGCTCGACCGCGAAATCGAGCTTCCTGTCTGCCATCACCGGTGCCTGAGTGCTGGCAGCATCGGCGGCGAGCGCGTGCAGGTCGACAAGGGACATGTCCATCGGAAAACCACCGGCGTCGCTCTGCGTCAGGTCGAGGACGCCGTCGATGAGCACGCCAAGCCGCGCGACCGAGTCGAGGATCGCGCCGACATAATCGCGCGCCTGCTCGCTGAGGTCGCCCGCATAGCCTTCCTTCATCATCTCGGCGAAGCCGCCGATCGAGGTGAGCGGTGTGCGCAGTTCATAGCTCATGTTCGCGACGAAGGCGGTCTTGACGCGATCGGCTTCCTCAAGCGCCTCGTTGCGGTCGCGCAGCGCCTGTTCGATGCGGCGGCTGTCGGAGATGTCGAGCATCGTGAAGAGCGCATTGCCGTCGGGCATCGGCACCGCGGCGAACTCGAAATGCCGCCCGTCCTTCAGTGCGACACGTCCGTTACGCTGGCGGCGCTCCACCGTCGCCACGCGCACCAGCTCGCGGATCAGCTTGGCGCGCGCGGGATTGGCGAGCTGTTCGGCTGCAACGCTGGTCAGCCGGTCGATGCGCGGGTGCGTCGAGAGAAAGGATTCCTCGAAACCCCAGATCTCGCGAAAGCGGTCGTTCCACATGTTGAGCCGGCCATCGGCCGCAAACACGCCGATCGCCTCGAACAGATTGTTGAAGGTCGCGGTGCGGACGCGCAGCAGCGTATCGCGCGCGCTTTCGAGCTGGACCTGTTCGGTGCGATCCTCGAAGATGAGCAGCAGCCCGCCATCGGGCAACGGTTGCGCCACGACGCGCAAATGGGTGCCGCCGGGCAGCAGCCAGCTTTCCTCTACTGCCCCCTCCATCGAGGAGAACCAGCCGCGGCGTTCGGCCTTCCAGCCCGGAAAATCGCGACTTTCGGGAATACGATCGGCCTCGCGCATGCGTTCGAGCACACGATCGAATTCGGGGCGGTCGGCGAGCCATTCGGGCTTCATCGCGAAAATCCGCGCGAAAGGCTGGTTGCAGAAAACCAGCGCGCGATCGGGGCCGAACTGCGCAACGCCCGCGGAGAGCCGATCGAGCATGTTGCGCTGGGCGGCCGCGAAGCGGCGGAAGGCGCCCCGAACCTGCTCGGTCTCCTCGATGTCGATCGCGAAGCCTGCAACACCTGCATCGCCGATCGGCACGTCGACGACGCGCATCATGCGGCGCTCCCCCGCGATCGTCGCGGGCACGGTGCGCGTCATCACCTGATGCGCCTCGCGCGCCGCTGCGGCCATGGCGAGCGGGGTACGGCCGCCGCTCGATTCGACGAGCTCGAGCCCGCGGTCGATCACGTCGGCGGCGTCGGCGCCTTCGACCGCTTTCACATAGGCGCTGTTGACCAGCGTCAGGCGCAGATCCGAACCGCGATGCCACATTGGAAAGGGCGATGCCTCGATCAGCCCGGCCAGTGCTTCAAAGGCGCGCGCAAGCCGCGTCACCTCCGTGCCCAGCCGGCCGATTTCGGTCTGGCTTTCGGTCGCGTCGAAGAACCAGAGGATGACGCTGCCCGGCTCGGCGACACCCGGTCCCGCGACCGCACCCCGGATCAGCAGCGTGCGCGATGACCCTTGGGCGCGCGCGGCGCGGGTGAAGCTCTTGCCCGATTTCTGCGCAACCGCAACGTCACGCGCCAGCGCGGCCGAGTCCTCTTCCGACAGACCGACATCGTCGGCGGTCAGGTCGGCGACGAAATTGGGCATCCGCCCCAGTCCGAGCCAGTCGCCCAGCCGCTCGGATGCCTCGACCCGGCCATCGGGCCGGACGATCATCGGCAGCGCGGGTGCCGATTGGAGCAACTCGCCAAGATGCTCGACCGCTTCCTCGGCACGCGCCGCACGGCCGCGCATCCTGAGCCCCGTGTAGAGCGCCCAGGCCGCAAGCCCCAGCCAGAGCGCAAGCGCCACACCGATCGCGATCGAAACGAACGGCGAATCGTCCATCATGCGGTCTGGTCTGGCGCAGTCGAAAGCATCACACCGTCCTTAAGAAGAACGACGCCGCGCTGCAAACGGCAAGCTGATGCTATTCCCAGTAATAGGGCTTGCGCCTGAAGCTTCCCGTCACCTCTTCATTGAGCGCCGCCGCATCATAGAGACGGCCGCCGAGCATCACCTTCGAGACCTTGTCCGAGTTGCGGATATCCTGCGTCGGATCGGCATCGAGCACGACCAGATCGGCGAGCTTGCCGACCTCGAGCGAGCCGACGTCGCGGTCGTAGCCCAGCGAGCGCGCCGACACGATCGTCCCCGCGCCCAGCGCCTGAACCGGCGTCATGCCGCCGCGGACGAAAGACCACAGCTCCCAGTGCGCGGCGATGCCGGGCTCCTGCCCGTGCGCGCCGATCGAAACGAGCACGCCGCGGTCGGCGAGCTTCTTCGCCTCGCGCGCATTGTCGTCGTCGACATAGTCTTCCTCGGGCGCCTTCGTGCGGCGCGCGTTGGCGGCCGCGAGCACCTGCGGCGGTTCATGCCGCTGGAGCAGCGGATGCGTCCAGACATCGGTCGCCTGCCGCCAATAGGGATCGCCCGCGGGCCCGCCATAGGTGACAACCAGCGTCGGCGTGTAACCGACCTTCGACCCTGCGAAGAAGTCGACGACGTCCTTGTAGAGCACGTTCTGCGGGATATTGTGCTCGAGCGTGGTGTTGCCGTCGGCGATGATCGTGATGTCCTGCCCGAAGAGCGAGCCGCCCTCGGCGACCGAACGCATATTCTCCTCGCGCGCCGCGGTCACGACCTGCTGGCGCTGTTCGCGGCGCGGCTGGTTGTAGTTCTTGACGCTGTGTGCGCCTTGCGCCTCCAGCCGGCGGATATGTGCGCGTGCATCCTCGAGGCTGTCGATCTGCGCATAGACATCCGCCGCCTTGGCGCCATAAACGATCTCGCCCGTCGAGAAGGTGCGCGGCGCCAGCAACTTGCCGGCGCGCTGCATCTCGGACGCGGGGAAGACGGTAGACGCGCTGCTCGACGGGTCGTGCGTGGTCGTGACGCCGAGCGCGAGATTGACCATCGACGCCCAGTTCTGCTCGGGGGTAAATTCGTCGAAACCATAGGGGCCATGCGCATGCGCATCGACGAGCCCCGGAATGATCGTCTTGCCCGCAACATCGACAGTTTTGGCGCCCGCCGGCACTTGCACCTCGCCACGCTTCCCGACCGCGACAATCCGGTCCCCCTCGATCGCGATGACGCCATCGTCGATAATCCCGCCGGCGGCATCGCGCATCGTGACGATCCGCGCGCCCGTGAGCGCCACGGTGCCGCGCGGCTTGTCAGCCGCCACGGTCATCGAGAGCGAAACGCCGGTCTTGGGCGCGTCGAACTTGGCGGGCTTGGCCTCGCCCGCGGGCGGCGCCCCCGCAAACAGGGCGTCGGCACGCGCGGTGTAGAGCGTCGGACCAAGGCTCCAGTGGAGTTGCGCGCCGTCATTGCTCCAGTGAATGAAATCCGCGCCCTCGGCGCTGACGCGCGTCACGGGGAGCGCGCCTCCCTTTGCCGTCGTGCCGACATCCTGCTTGCCCGGCAGCAACGGCATGACGAATGCCTCGTAATTCTCGCGGAACGCGAAGTACTGGCCGTCGGGTGACACGTCATAGCTCGTCGCGAGTTCACCCGAGGCGTGGACGCGCTTCGCCTCGCCATTGAGATCGGTGCTGACGAGCTGGCGCTTGTCGTCCGCATTCTCGGTCATGAACACGCGCTCATTGTCCGCGCCGTACTGTGGCGCAGCGAGCCCCTTGGCGATCCGGACGGGCGCGCCGCCTGAGACGGGCACGCGATAGGCCCCGGCATCAAGCGCGTAGGCGGGGGATTCGAGCTCACTGACCTCACGCACCTCGAACACGATCGTCTTCCCGTCGGGCGAGAAGCGGGGGCGGGCATAGTGGCCGGGACGCGTCGTGACCGTCCGCGCGCCGCCACCCGAAGGGCTGATCGTGCGGATATGGCCGAGGCCCGCATCGGTCCAGTCGACATAGGCGAGGGTTTTTCCGTCGAGGGACCATGTCGGATAGGCTTCCCGTCCACCGTGGGATTTGGTCAGGCGGCGAGGCGCACTTCCCGACATATCCTTGATCCAGAGCTTGCCGAGCGTCTCGAATACTACCCGCCGGCCGTCGGGCGACACCGTTGCATGGCGCGGCATCTTCGTCGCGAAACTGTCGGGCGCGATCTCGACTGGCGGCCGCGGCGGATCGATGACGCCACGGCTGTCGGCGATGTGGAACGGGATGTCATGCACCTGCCCAGAGCCGAGGTCGATGCGGTTGATCTTGCCGCCCGCCCAGAAGACGAGGCTCTTCGAATCCGGAGTCCACGCCATGTTCGGATAGACGCCCTGCACCGCCCAGGTTTCCTGCAGATCCTGATCGAGCGCATCGTAAATCTTGCGCTCCTCGCCGGTTGTGAGGTCCTTTACATACAGTTTGGATTTCGCGCGCTCGCGGCGGACGAAGGCAAGTTGCTTGCCGTCGGGCGATGGCGTCGGGCGAACAGCGCCGCCCGGGCCGGCAGCGATTGTCTCGATCTCGCCGGTTTCCATGTCGTAGCGTTCGACCGCGAACAACTGCGCGTTCGAATTCTGGGCATATTCGAAGATCGGGCCGGGCGTCGTATTGCGCACATAATAGATGTGCTTGCCATCCGGCGCGTAGATCGGCTCGCCGAGTTCCTTCTGGTGCTTCTCGTCCGGCTTCTTGACCAGCGCGACGCCACTGCCCCCCGAGACATGATAGACCCAGACCTCGCCGGTACCTAGCGAGCGCCCCGTCGTGAAATGCTTCTTGGCCGCGACAAAGCGCCCGTCGGGACTCCAGCTCGGCTGGTTGAGCAGGCGGAAGTCCTCCTTGGTCAGCTGGCGCTTGTCCGATCCGTCGGTGTTCATCACCCAGATATTGTCGCCGCCGCCGCGATCCGAGGTAAAGGCGATACGCCTGCCGTCGGGCGAGAAGCGCGGATGCACCTCCAAGGCGAGCCCCTCCGCGATGCGCGTGGGCGTGCCGCCGCCGATCGGCATGATGTAGATGTCGCCGAGCAGGTCGAAGGCGATCATGCGCCCGTCGGGGCTGACGTCGACGTTCATCCATGTCCCCTCGGTCACGTCGATCGGCAGCTGGCGGATGGTGGCGCCGGGAGGCGCGTTCACGTCCCATTTGGGAGTCGTCCCGTCCGGCTTTTCCTGAGCCATGGCGGGCGAAAGCGTCCAGAGCGCCGCCAGTACGGCGGTCACGTGATATTTCATGCAGGATCCTCCCTGTGCGCGGTCGCGCTGTTGACAGCTGTCCTAACCCGCTGATGACAAAAAGGAAGGGCGACGCCAATGGCGCCGCCCCAGTTTTCGACGAACGTCACCGAAGTCGATCAGAACTTGATCTTGGCGCTGGCGCGGAAATAGCGGCCGAGGACACCCGAGAAATAGGTGATCGTGCCGCCCCCGGCGGGCGCGGGATAGGGCGGATCCGCGTCGAACACATTGTCGACCACGAGGCGCACCTCGAGATTGTCGTTCACCTCATAGCCGACAGAGGCGTTGAACAACCACCAGTCCCCCACTCCGTTGATCTCGAAGTCATTGGGGGCAGCGTCCGCATCCCACACGCTTTTGCCGAAATATTGCGTCTGCCAGAGCGCGTTGAGCGGGCCGTGATCGACATTGATGTTGAAAGTGAAGCTGTGCTTGGGATCGCCGATCTCGCCGCGACCGGTGTCGATATCGCCGGATCCCACGCGCGTCTCGAGCTTGTTGACATAGAGATAGTTGAGCGAGAGCCCCAATGTGGTTTCAGTCGCCACTTGGCGGCGATAGGCAATCTCCGCTGTCAGCCCCTCAAAATCGAGAGAGGCGGCATTCGCGAAGCCCGTGCGGACAAAGGTGATCTGACCGGGGTCGGTGCCCGGCGGCTGCGGGCCGAAATCGCGATCGATCTGGTCGCACACCGCGATCGGGAAGCTGACCGCATCATAACAGGCTTCCAGAGTCTGCTCGGTATTGAGCGAGACGATCGCGTTCTTGACCGAGATATCGACCCAATCGACTGCTACCGTCAGCCCGGGAACGAAGCGCGGTCGCAGCACCGCGCCGACGGTCCAGCTGTCCGCCTTTTCGTTGGTGAGATCGGGATTGCCTGACACCGAGATCTGCGAGGTGAAATCGACGATATTCGACGTGAAATTGTCGGGATCGACGATGCCCGCCGCGATGCAGTTCGCGCGTCGTGTCGCGGGATTGGGCCCGGCATTGACGAAGCGCGCATCGCAGGGATCGTTGGCGGTGTCGAAGGCCTGTGATGTCGGATTGAAGATTTCGGTGATCGCAGGCGCGCGCACCGAGCGCGTGAAATTGCCGCGCAGCGTGATGTCCTCGATCGGCGCGAAGCGGCCGCCCGCGGTCCAGGTCCAGTCTCCCCCCGCCAGCGAATGGTCGATGTACCGGACGGCGCCCTCGAACTCGAGCGAATGGACGAAGCTGTCCATCTCGGACGAGATGATCGGGATGCGCAGTTCGCCGAAGACCTCGTCGGTATCGAACTTGCCCTTCACCGGATCGATGGGGATGGAGCGGCCAAACTGCGTGCGCGACCCGTCGGGCTGGAGCTCGCCGAAATAGAAGGCACCGGGGTCGAAGTTGGTTTTCTCCTCGCGATGCTCATAGCCGAGCGATATCACGACATCGCCGCCCGGCAGCTTGAACAGCGGCCCATTGGCGTTCGCGTTGAAAACGAGCTGCTGGTTGACCGCGGTCGGGTTGGCGTTCGCCGTGATATAGTCGAACGCCTCCTGGCTGTAGCGGTTGAGCCCGAACAGGTTGAGCGGCGCGCAGGTCGAGCTGAAGGTCGGGATATTGGCGTTCACATAGCCGGGCCGGCAGATGATGTTGCCACTGGCGTCGGTCACGGCGTCGAGCGCATTGAGGAAGTTCTGCTGCACCAGAACGCGCTCGCGCCCCTTGGTCTCGGAATGGCCGTAATTGACCGACGCTTCCCAGTTATAGGTGCGCTCACCGATATCGAAGGTGCCGTCGAAACCCGTCACGAAACGATAGAGCTCGACCGTAGTCGCGGCGCGGCCATTGGCGATATCGACATTCGCGCGCGCCATCAGGAAGCGCGTCAGATCGCCATCCCCGACGCCGTCGCCGTCCTCGTCAAGCCCGCCAATCGCGGCAAGATTGTCGGCGATGATCGCGCGATCATCTGGATGCAGGAAGGGATTGTCGACGTTCAGGATGAGTTGGCCATCGGAGCTGCCCGCAGGCCCGAAAAGGAAGGTATTGTACACCGGCTGCGTCGCGATGTTGGTACCCTTGCTGTGCGAATACCATGCCTCGCCGAACCAGCGGATATTGTCGGTGATCTTGTAGCTCGCGAGCACATTGCCGAGGTAACGCTCGGTATTGGTGATCAAATTCTCATGATCCTGGATCGCGAAGGTGTTGCCGCCCTCACTTTCGATGAGGCTGCCGGTCCGGTTGCCGAAGTCGATCGGGATCAGACGCCCGGCATCGTTGAACATCAGCGCATTGCCCTGCGCATCGAAGATTCCCGAGAATTCGGGAATGAAATCGCCGGCAAGCGGAATGCCCGAGCGCGCCACCACATTGATCCTGCGCCCGAAAAACAGCTGCTGGAGGAACGACGAATCGGGATCGGAGGCGGTCGTGAAGAAGGGACCGCTGCCGCCGGTGATCCGCGGCCGCGCCGAGGTCGGAAGCCCCCTGCCCTTGTTCCATTCGGCCGAGACGGTGATATTGCCGCGATTCTCGGCGAAATTCATGCCCCAAAGGCCATTGATGCGGTATTCGGCCGCGTCGCCGCGCTCGGATGTGCCGGTCTGGGCGCGCAGTTCTAAGCCGTCGAAATCGCGCTTGGTGATGATGTTGACAGTGCCCGCGATCGCATCGGAGCCGTAGATCGGCGCGCCGCCGATCGCGACGGTCTCTATCCGCTGGACCAGCGTTTCGGGGATCACGTTAAGGTCGACCTGGCCCCCCGAGTCCACGGGGCCGAAGATCGACGAGGTGTTGGACGATACGAAACGCCGCCCGTTGACCAGCGTCAGCGTGCGCTGGCTGCCCAGAGAGAAGAAATCGGCAAAGGTCTGGCCCGCGCCGAACGAGCCCGCCTGCGCGCCGACATTGCTGTTGCCCGGCACGCCGAAGGCTGGAAGCTCGGAGAGTGCCTGTCCGATATTGGTGTAGCCGCGCTGGTCGATCTGCTCGGCGCTGACCACCATCGCGGGCTGAACGGTGTCGAAGCCCGCCCGCGCGATGCGCGATCCGGTGACGATGATCGTGCCTTCTTCGACCGGTTCGGCCTCGTCCTGTTGCTGGGGTGCCGCGTCGCCCTGTGGCGGGGGCGGCTGGTCCTGCGCCAGCGCCGGCTGACAGGCGATCGCCAATGCGAGAAATGATGCACAGTGGATGAGAGTGGTGCGCGCGCGTCCAGACATGCTGAGCTCCCCTGAAAAGCCTCAGTTGTCTCCCTCCCAGCAGGAGGCGCGCACTATACACAATTCGCTACCCCGCTTTAAGCAGGTAGGATCGGGTCGGAACAAAACAAACGGCCCTGTGGCAAGATCGCCACAGGGCCGCTTCAATAGGTTGGCTTAATAGCGGTAATGGTCCGGCTTGAACGGACCGTCGACCGAGACGCCGATATAGTCGGCCTGCTTCTTCGAAAGCTTGGTCAGCTTCACGCCGAGCTTTTCGAGATGGAGCATCGCGACCTTCTCGTCGAGGTGCTTGGGGAGGACATAGACTTCGTTCTTGTACGCGTCCGAATTGGTCCACAGCTCTATCTGCGCGATCGTCTGGTTGGTGAAGGACGACGACATGACGAAGCTCGGATGGCCCGTCGCATTGCCCAGGTTCACGAGACGGCCCTTCGACAGCACGATGATCTTCTTGCCATCGGGGAACTCGACCTCGTCGACCTGCGGCTTGATCTCGGTCCACTTGTAGTTCGACAGCGCGGCGATCTGGATCTCGCTGTCGAAGTGGCCGATGTTGCAGACGATCGCCATGTTCTTCATCGCTTTCATGTGATCGGCGGTGATGACGTCGGCGTTGCCCGTGGCGGTCACGAAGATGTCGGCGCGCTTGGTCGCCTCTTCCATCGTCACGACCTCATAGCCTTCCATTGCGGCCTGGAGCGCACAGATGGGATCGATCTCGGTCACGAGCACGCGCGCGCCGCCGTTGCGGAGCGAGGCGGCCGAACCCTTGCCGACATCGCCGAAGCCCGCGACGCAGGCGACCTTGCCCGCGAGCATGACGTCGGTGCCGCGGCGGATCGCGTCGACGAGCGATTCCTTGCAGCCATAGAGGTTGTCGAACTTCGACTTTGTGACCGAGTCGTTGACGTTGATCGCCGGGAAGGGAAGCATACCCTTCTTGGCGAGTTCGTAGAGGCGGTGGACGCCAGTGGTGGTCTCTTCCGAAACGCCCTTGATCGCCTTGACGGTGGCGGTGAGATAGCCGGGCTTGGCGGCGATGAATGCCTTGAGCGCGCGTTGGAACTCGACTTCCTCGTCATTCTCGGGCTCGGGCAGCGCCTCGCCTGCCTCGATACGCGCGCCCCAGAGCGCGAACATCGTGGCATCGCCGCCATCGTCGAGGATCATGTTGCAGGGCTCATCGCCCCAGTCGAAGATACGGCCGACATAATCCCAATATTCGGCAAGGCTCTCGCCCTTCACCGCGAAGACGGGCACGCCCGACGCGGCGATCGCGGCGGCGGCGTGGTCCTGCGTCGAGAAGATGTTGCACGAGGCCCAGCGGACGTCGGCACCGAGCGCGGTCAGCGTCTCGATCAGCACCGCAGTCTGGATGGTCATGTGGAGCGAGCCGGTGATGCGGGCGCCCTTCAGCGCCTGTGCCGGTCCGAATTCCTCGCGCAGCGCCATCAGGCCGGGCATCTCGGTCTCGGCGATCTCGATCTCCTTGCGGCCGAAATCGGCGAGCGCGATGTCGCGAATGACGTAATCGTTGGTGTCGGCAACGGGTGCGGTGGCCACAAAATTTCTCCTGACGGCTGATTCGATGGCGGCCGCACAACAATGAGAAAAGGCGGCCGATTGCGGGGCAAATACCCCCGGCCGCCTCCGAAAGCAAATATAAAGATCTCTTTATATGTTCACGGCGCGCGCGCGATAACCAGGTTGCAGCGGCCGCCGGGCAACGCCGGATTGGACTGCGCACGCTCGGCCAGCGCCTCAAGTGTCGTGATCGAATGGCCCGCAGCCTGCGCTGCGCCAAGGATCGATTCCATGTCGGTGCAGTCGAGGCCTTCGACGCCTGCGCCATAGCTGTTGGCGATTGCGGTGACGTAGCTGTCATAGGCGTTGAGCGCACCTGCCGGGCCCACCACCCCCGCGAAATGCCCCCGCAACCGATCGTTGACGTCGACCAGCGCGGGCCGGCTGGCGCGAACGAATGCGTTGTATTGCGGCAGGAAATCCTGCCCTTTCAGACGACAGCGCAGCGCAGAGACCATCAGCATCGTCTCGAGATCGCGGACCTTGGCCGCGGCGACCGAGTTGTCGCTCCAGCACCCCGCCGCCTGCGCATGCAGCGGTGCCGCAAGAGCAATCATTGTTAATCCGTAACAAATTGATCCCAGGGCTTTCCGAACCATGCCGTCCCCCATGCGTCCTGCGACCCGGCGCATTTTCGCGGCATTGCGAGCGCGGGCAGGATTACAAGCCTGTCACAGCTCGCCTGCAATGAGGTAAATCAACGTGGTAAACGAAAGGTAAACCCTGGCGTGGTCAGGCCTGCCCCGCCATCGGCGCGAGCAGGCTGCTGTCCACGCCCGCATCGGCATAGGCCTGTCCCCAGCGCTGCGCCGGGGGGACCTCGAACAGTAGCCGGGTGCTTCCCGGGGTCACGAACCAGCCATGACGGGTCAGCTCGTCCTCGAGCTGGCCGGGCGCCCAGCCCGCATAGCCGAGCGCGGCGATCCATTGCGAAGGGCCCTTGCCTTCGGCGATCGCACGCAGGATGTCGATCGTGCCTGACAGGCCCCACCGATCGGCGACCTGGATGCTGTCCTGCCCCGCCCAATCGAGGCTGTGGAGCACGAAACCGCGCTGCGGCTCGACGGGGCCGCCCAGATGGATCGGGCAATCGGGCGCGACACCGGGATCGATATCGAACTGACGGAGCAATTCGTGGAAACCGATCCCGTCCGCGACCATGCCGACGCCGATGCCCAGCGCGCCCGCGTCATCGTGCGCGCACATCGCGATCACGGCATGCTCGAAACGCGGATCCCCGATTCCGGGGAACGCCAGCAGCAGCTGACCGGTCAGATAGGGGGGCATATCCATCGCTGTAATATAGGCGTGTCACGCAGATGATAAAACCGCCCCATCGGCGTTCGAACGCTGGCAGGCGCCGACTGGACGGCCTATATGCCGCGCGTCCGGCCGCTCGCGGCGCAACCGATCAATCCCAAGGAGAATGATGCATGACGATCAAGCAGGGCGACACGCTTCCCGAGGCGACCTTCACGGTCCCCGGACCCGACGGGCTCGAATCGGCCGACACCGCGAGCTTCTTCAAGGGACGCAAGGTCGCGCTCTTCTCGGTGCCCGGCGCCTTCACCCCGACCTGCTCGGCCAAGCACCTGCCCAGCTATGTGGAAAAGGCCGATGAGCTCAAGGCCAAGGGAATCGAAGTGATTGCCTGCACCGCGGTCAACGACGCCTTCGTGATGGGCGCATGGAGCAAGGCCAATGGCGCGGACGGCAAGGTGACCATGCTCGCCGATGGCAATGGCAGCTTCGCCAAGGCGGTCGGGCTCGAAATGGACGGCTCGAAGTTCGGGCTGGGCACGCGCGGCCAGCGTTTTTCGATGATCGTCAATGACGGCGTCGTCGAAGAACTAAATGTCGAGGGGCCCGGCGAATACAAGGTGAGCTCGGCCGAACACATGCTCGGGCAGCTCTGAAGTCGCTACGGGGTGGCGTACCCATGCGCCACCCCGCCGCAGGACGTCGGAACGAAAGCCTGTTTCTTCCGTTGGTTGAACGAAGTTCTGAACGGGAGACGCATCATGGTCATCAGCACACCCGAACATGTGATCAGCTTCGAAGGCGAAACGGCGCAGCAGCGTCCGACGCTTGAACAGGCGCGCGAGAAGGGTCGCGCCTATCTCGACAACGCCCTTCATGCTGCACAGGAACATCCGTGGGCGGCGGCCGCCATCGGTGCCGGAGTCGTCGCGACAGTAGCCGCCACCGCCTATGGCGCGACGCGACTTGCCGCGCGGAGGAACTCGGAAGAACCGGAACTCGCAACGATCGACCCGGACGTCTTGCCCGAGGCGCTGCCCGTCGAATGAGCGCATGAATGCGCCTGTTGGTGCGAAGGGGCTTGCCAGCGTAACAAACGCTCGGATAGTTGCTTTGGATGACCAAGGCACAATCGATCGTCGCTGAACTCGACGCGCTGTACAACGCATCGGTGGACCGCCTTCGCGCGGCGCTGACCGCTTTCATCCGCTCGGGCGAGCGGCCGCACCCGGGGACACGGAGCCACGGCGCCTTTGCCTATCCCGAGATTCGGCTGCGCTATCGCGGCACTGCGGACAACCATGTGCCACCCCGCTCTTTCGGACGGCTTGTGACACCGGGCGATTACGCGATCAGCGTGACGCGCCCCGCCTTTTTCGCGGACTATCTGGTCGAGCAGCTCGAACTGCTGATCGAGGACTACGACGTCGAAGTCGAGGCGGTTCCCGGCCGCCAGGAAATCCCCTTCCCTTATGTGCTCGAGGCGGGGCACGGGCTGTCGCTCGACGATATCAGTGCGATCGACCTCGGCCGCTGGTTCCCCGCCACCGAGCTGGCGCATATCGGCGACGAGATCGCCGACGGCGTGTGGAACGGCCTGCCCGACGAGGCACGACCGCTTGCGCTGTTCGACGCGCTCAGGACCGATTTCTCGCTGGCGCGGCTGCGCCACTATACCGGCACCCCCGCCGAGCATGTCCAGCGATTCATCCTGTTCACCAACTATCACCGCTATGTCGACGAGTTCGTCAGCTGGGCCTGCACGCAACTCGGGCCCGAAACGCCCTATACCGCGCTGTCGGGCGCGGGCGGCGTTTTCGTGACGCCCGAGACCGCCGATCCCGAGCGCGTTATCGCGGACAGCGCGTGGCGCAAGCATCAGATGCCCGGCTATCACCTGATGGCACCCGGCCGCATGGGGATCAGTGTGGTCAATATCGGCGTCGGCCCCTCCAACGCCAAGACGATCACCGATCATCTCGCGGTGGTGCGACCCGAGGCATGGCTGATGATCGGGCACTGCGGCGGGCTGCGTCCCAGCCAGCGCATCGGCGACTATGTGCTCGCGCATGCCTATCTGCGCGACGACCATGTGCTCGACGACATGCTGCCGCCCGAGATCCCTATCCCGCCGATCGCCGAGGTCCAGCAGGCGCTGGCACGCGCGGCCGAAACGATCTCGGGTGAAGGTGCCGATACGCTCAAGCGCAGGCTGCGGACGGGCACGATCGTCACCACCGACGATCGCAACTGGGAATTGCGCTACTCGAAGTCCGCGCTCCGCTTCTCACAGTCGCGCGCGGTCGGCATCGACATGGAATCGTCGACGATCGCGGGCCAGGGCTATCGCTTCCGCGTGCCCTATGGGACGCTGCTGTGCGTGTCCGACAAGCCGCTCCATGGCGAACTCAAACTGCCCGGACAGGCCAACCGCTTCTACGAGCGCGCGATCAGCGAACACATGCGCATCGGCATCGAGGCATGCAACGAACTGCGGCGCGAGGGCGCCAAGCTGCACAGCCGCAAGCTGCGCGCCTTTAATGAACCGCCGTTTCGCTAAGCAGAGATGCCCGGCGGCGGTGCGACGGTGATGCGGTTGCGCCCTGCGAGCTTCGCCTCGAGCAGCGCGATATCGGCACGGTGCAGCATATCGCCAAAGCCGACATCGCCCGGATAAAAGGCAGCGATGCCGAAGCTGGCGGTCATCTTCAGCCCCGGCAAGCCCGCCACCGGCATCTGTTCGACCTCGCGGCGCGTACGCTCGATCGCGGCGGCCGCGTCTTCCGGGGTCGTGTCGATCAGCACGAGACAGAACTCATCACCGCCCATACGACCGAGCAGGTCCTCCTCGCGGACGGAGGCGTGGACATGATCGGCAAACGCGATCAGCGCGCGATCGCCCGCTGTGTGGCCGAAGCGATCATTGATCGTCTTGAAGCGATCGATATCCGCTATGATCACGGTGAGCGGGCGGCCATGGCGGCGCGCATTGGCGATCGCGCCCACCGCCGCCTGCTCGACGCCGCGGCGATTGAGGCTTCCCGTCAACGGATCGCGCGTCACCAGTGCCCGCACGCTGTCTGCGAGATCGCCCGCGAGCAGGAACAGCGCCGCGATGCCGGTGCCGATATGAATCGGCGGCAGGCCAAGAACCAACACCATGCGATAGCGGTCGATCCAGTATTGGTCCGCCTCCTCACCGATCGTCAGCCCCAGCATCGCAATCCCGAACTGGAAGACTCCGAAAATCACCAGCATGACCACGAAGGCGATTTCAGGCGGGCGCGCCTTGCGGCCGCGCGGCCAGATTGCGGCGATGGCGATCGGGATCATTATGGCGACGAAGAGATTGGCGATCATCACGCGCAGGCCAAAATGCCGGATGACCGTCATCGCGATCAGCAGCACGATGCCCGTAGCCGCGACGGCAAGCGCGAAACGGCCGACATGGGCAGGTAACCCGGCACGTTGACGACTGCCGATTGCGATGAACGAACTCGTCGCCAGGATCAGGACGGTGTTCAGGACGATCACCAAGGGATTGCCCGGAAATAGCACCAGCGTGAGCGCGTTGAGCCCCCATTGCAGCGCACCGCCGCCATAGGCGAGCGCCCAGCTCAGCGCATGTGGCTGTCGCCCGAAATGCAGCCACGCAAGCGTCAGCGCCACGCAGAGCATGGCGCTGGTCGTGATCAACACGAACAGGATGACGAGCGGCGTTGTCACGAAGCCCGCCCCGCTTTCCGATGATATTCCCCCCGAACGATCATCAGCTGGGCCTTACCAGCCGCATTGCTTGCCCTTGTTCTGCTGCTGGAGCCAGCTCATCAGCGGCTTGAAATAGTCGAGCATTGCCGACCCATCCATTTCGCGGCTGCCGGTGAACGCCTGAAGCGCCTCGGGCCACGGTTTGGACGCGCCCATTTCGAGCATCGCGTTCAGCTTCGCGCCGACTTCCTTGTTGTCGTAGAAGGAACAGCGATGGAGCGGCCCCTTCCATCCCACCTGCTCGCACGCGGCCTTGTAGAACTGGAACTGGAGGATGCGCGCAAGGAAATAGCGCGTATAGGGCGTGTTGCCGGGGATGTGGTACTTCGCGCCGGGGTCGAACTTCGCTTCGCTGCGCTCGGCGGGCGGGACGATGCCCTGATATTGCAGCCTGAGATCGCTCCACGCCTTGTTGTAATATTTGGCGGGAATGGTGCCGTTGAACACGCCCCAGCGCCATTTGTCGATCAGCAGGCCGAAGGGGAGGAACGCGACCTTATCCATCGCCTGTCGCAGCAGCAGCCCCAGATCCTTGTCCTCCGAAGGCACCTTGGCGGGATCGAGCAGGCCGATGCTGACGAGATAGTCGGGCGTGATCGACAGCGCGACGAAATCGCCGATCGCCTCGTGGAAGCCGTCATTGGCGCCGTTGAGATAGAGGAAGGGCTGCTTGTTGTAGGCGCGCTGATAGTAGTTGTGCCCCAGTTCATGATGGATCGTGACGAAATCGTCCGAATTCACCTTGGTGCACATCTTGATGCGCAGATCGTCCTTGTTGTCGACATCCCAGGCCGAAGCGTGACAGACGACCTCGCGGTCGGCCGGCTTCACGATCATCGAGCGCTTCCAGAAGGTGTCTGGCAGCGGCGCGAAGCCGAGCGAGCTATAGAAGCCCTCGCCGATCTTCACCATCTTCACGGGATCGTCGCCGCGCTTCTTGAGCAGGTCGCCGATGTCGTAGCCGACGTCGCCCTCCCCCTTGGGCGCGACGATATCGTAGATATTGCCCCATTCCTGCGCCCACATATTGCCGAGCAGGTCGGCACGGATGGGGCCGGTCCTGGGCTGTACGGAATCGCCGTACTTCTCGTTGAGCTTGGAGCGCGTGTAGCAGTGGAGCTCGTCATAGAGCGGCTTCACCTGCCCCCAGAGCCGGTCGGTCAGCCTGGCGAAGTCGTCGGCGGGCATGTCATAGCCCGAACGCCACATCGCGCCGACATCCTTGTAGCCAAGCTCCTGAGCGCCCTTGTTGGCGATCGCGACCATGCGCTCATAATCCTTGCGCATCGGGCCGCCGACATTGTCGTGCCAGCTCGTCCACATCTCCTTCAACTTGGCGGGATCGCGGATCTCGCCCATCGCGGC
Organism: Sphingobium sp. FW306-1B-F04DB; assembly: GCF_058781925.1. Lineage (NCBI taxonomy): Bacteria > Pseudomonadati > Pseudomonadota > Alphaproteobacteria > Sphingomonadales > Sphingobiaceae > Sphingobium > Sphingobium sp. FW306-1B-F04DB. The sequence goes on from NZ_JBYSXE010000001.1 coordinate 364,655, forward strand.
CTCGATGTCAGAGCCGTTGATCTCCTTGCCGTCGAGCGTGCCGCGGCCCTTGCCATAGGTCGAGTTGAGTCGCGTCGCGATATCGCTGAGTTCGGTCGCGGCGCCGGGCGTGGTCGGTGCTGGCAGCACGATGCCGCCGCGCAGGATATCGAGCTTGCGCCGCGTATCGGCCGAGAGGCCCGAGACCTTCTCGTACTTGGCCGCTTCGAGCGCGAGGCGGACCGCCATTTCGGTGCCTTCGGCGCCGCTCTTGGCGGCAAGCGCGTCGGTATCCTCGGTGATATAGGTGTTGTTGACCCAGGCGACGCGGCTGGCCTCGACGGTATAGTCGAACAGCTCCTTGTCGGCCGCGGCGACGAACGCATCGGCGTCTGCAGCGGTCAGCGCCTTGGCGGGCTTGTCATTTTTCTGTGCAAACACGGAAGGCGCGCTGACGAGCATCGCAGTCAGCGCGATCGCCGAAATCATCGACTTCATTGGTTGTGGCCCCTCTTGGATTCCCTGATTTCTATGGAGGGCAGACTGTACCGCGCCCGATGACGGGTCAAGGCTTGAGGAAGCCGCGTATCGCCTGCCCGAGTTCGGGGCGCGTCACCGCGCTCATGTGGTTGCCGGGGATAGAGCGAAAGACCGCGCCGGGGATCGCCTCTGCCAGCGCCTGGCCCGAACCATTGTCGTCGTCATCCACGCCCGTGATCACGAGCGCGGGCACATCGACGTCCGCAAGCTCCTCGCGCGTCGTGTCGACAAAGGTATCAAGGATGTGGAGCAAGGCCACGGGATCGCCCTTGGTCGTCTTGAGGAATGCCTCGGTCATCCATTCGGAGGTGCCGCGCTCGAAGCTGCCCAGATTGGTCAGCACGCGGCGGAAATAGGTGCCCCGGCCCTGCGTATCGAGGATGCCGTCGAGTCCCATGCCGCACAGCACCGCTCGCCGCGGCGCCGCGCCCTGGACGAGCATTCGCACGCTCGTGCGCCCGCCGAGCGAATAGCCCGCAAGGTCATAGTCGCTGAGCCCCAGATGCTCGAGCAGCGCAAAGCCGTCGCGCGCGAGGACATCGGGCGGATAGGCGGCGGCGTCGTGCGGCCTGGCGCTTTCGCCGTGCGCGCGCAGATCGGGCATGATGACGCGAAAGCCGGCATCGGCGATCAACCGGGCATGGCCGTAGCGTACCCAGTTGGTCATCGCGTTGGAGAAATAGCCATGGATCAGAACGAGCGGCCTGCCCTCGCCCATTTCGTGCCAGGCGAGTTCGGTGCCGTCGAAGCTGGTGAAGCGGTGCGTGGTGAAGTTGTCGGGTGCGGTGGCCAAGGGAACTGTCCGTACGGGTGGAAAGATCGCGCTTCATAGGCGCTACCCTGCCCGCATCGCTAGCCCCCTTGCATCACGGCGCGACGCCAGGCGCGCAGGCGGTCGGGCTGGGTTTCATGCGCGGGCACCGCGGGATCGAGTGCAAGCCAGGGCTGTTTGCGCGAAACCCACAAATGCGCGATCGGTCTAATAGAGGATGTATCGTCGAGCGACCCCGCCTTGATCGTCACCCTGTCGGGCGATCCTGCCGACTGGTGATAGATCCGCGTGCCACATGCCGGGCAAAAGGCGCAACGCGTCCGTGAGCCGCTGTCGGTGTCACGTTCCCAGAAGGCCAACTCACCCGTCACCGTCAGCTGCTCGTTGGTAACGGGCAGCGACAACCCGAATCCGCTCGCACTCTGCTTTTGGCATTCGCGACAATGGCAGGCATAGATGAAGAGCGGCCCGTCAGCGACGGCATAGTGCACCGCGCCGCACTGGCATCCGCCCAAAATCGCGCTCATACGCGCTCCTTCAGCCCCGCCGCCTCCATCCGCCAAAGCCCGAGATCGATCCGGTCCTGCCCGAAATAGCTGTAGGGGCTGCGAAACGACCGGAAGAGATCGGCTTCAAGCATGACGCCTCCTTTCACCTGACCATACGAACATCGCAGCCAGGATAACGCCGAGAAAGGCGAGCGCCATGTCCTTTTGCGCATCCCACACATCGCCCTGCTGGCCGTTATAGTCGTCGGCTACCGCCGGATCGACCATCAGCGTCAGGATGCCTTCGAAAATTTCGTAGAGCGCGCCCACGGCGAGGACGAAGCCAAAGGCGAACAGTGCCGCAAGCAGCCGTGACGCGCGCGAATAGCGCAGCACAGCCTCGCGCACGGGCGCGTAGAACAGTGCGCCAAAAGCGAAATGGACGAGCCGATCATAGTGATTGCGCTCCCAGCCAAAGGCCGAGCTGATGCTCTGTCCTACGAGTGCATGCGTCCAGCTGTCATAGGGAATGTTGGAATAGGTGTAGCGCCCGCCCAGCGTATGCAGCGCGAAGAACAATGCGAGCGCGACTACCGCTCCATCTGACATTGGCCACCGCCGCAATAGGCTCGGGGCCGTGATGACGAGCAGCGCGGTCGGCACATGATGCAGCCATGCCGTCGAGGGATAGGGCTGTCCGATCTGCGCGAGCACCAGCATCAACCCCAGCGCGAGCAGCGCGCGCGCTTGTGCCGAGCTCAGTACATACCAGTCGAGAATCAAGGACTTGATCATGGTTGCATGACATGCACGCGCTTCCGCGATCTCCGCAAGGCCGAAGCATTGCATATAATAAGCATCGTTATTATACGCGTGACATGACCGAATCCATCGGATTCCTGCTGGCCGACGCATCGCGGCTGATGCGCCGCAATTTCGACGGCCGGGCGCGCTCGATCGGCGTGACGGGCCCCCAATGGCGCGTGCTGACCGCGCTCGTTCGCCACGAAGGCATCAATCAGGGCGGGCTCGCCGAACTGCTCGAGGTCGAGCCGATCACCTTGTGCCGCATGGTCGACAGGCTGCAGGAGGCCGCGCTCGTCGAACGCCGCGCTGACCCCCATGACCGCCGCGCCTGGCAACTCTTCCTGACCGACAAGGCCAAGCCGCTGCTCGATCAGTTGAAGGCGTGTGCCGAACTGCTTTTCGTCGAAGCGCTCGAAGGACTGGACGATCGCGAGCAGGCAGAGCTCATCGATCTGCTCGCACGCGTCCGCCAGAACCTCTCCCGCAAGAATACAGAAAGTGACGGAGCCCGGGCTAATGGCTGATTCCGGCGAACCCCTCGTGATCGAAAACGCCACCCCCGTTGCCGCCGCGACGACCGACAGGCCAAGCCGGCGCTGGCTGCGCCCCGTGCTGATGCTGTCGGTGCCGCTGCTCATCGCGGCGGGCGGTGGTTATCTCTGGCTGACCAGCGGCCGCTTCGTCTCGACTGACAATGCCTATGTGCAGCAGGACATGGTGTCGGTGAGTCCTGATGTATCGGGCCGCATCGTCGAGGTGCGCGTGAAGGAAAACCAGCGGGTCAAGGCTGGCGAGGTGCTGTTCGTGATCGATCCGGAGCCCTATCGCATCGCGCTGGCGCAGGCCGACGCGGCACTCGCCACCGCGCGCGTGCAGGTCAGCACCATGTCGACCGACATGGGCGGGGCCGCCGCCGACATCGAAAGCGCGCGCGCCGATATCCAGCTGGCGCAGGCGAATTACGACCGGCAGGCGGCGTTGATGCAGCGCGGCTTCACCACGCGCACCGCATTCGATGCCGCGCGCCAGCAGCTCGCGGCAGCCAGGGCCAAGCTCGCCACCGGCCAGGCCGACGCCGCACGCGCACGCGCGCAGATCGGCAGTGGCTCAGCCGGTTCGGGCACGCCGGCAGCGATCCAGGCGGCGCTCGCCCAACGCGCCAAGGCGGCGCTCGATCTCGAGCGCACCGTGGTGCGCGCGCCGAGCAACGGCATCATCAGCCAGACCAACCGCCTGCAGGTGGGCAACATCACGCCCAGCGGTCTTCCCGCCCTTAGCCTCGTCGTCAGCCATCAGGCGTGGGTCGAAGCCAATTACAAGGAAACCGACCTCGATCACGTGACGGTCGGTCAGCCCGCCGAGATCAGCCTCGATGCCTATCCCGAGCTGAAGATCAAGGGTCATGTTGCCAGCATAGGCGCCGGCACCGGCTCCAAATTCTCGGTGCTTCCGGCCCAGAACGCGACCGGAAACTGGGTCAAGGTCACGCAGCGCGTTCCCGTGCGCATCGCGATCGACGGCGCGCCCGCGCGCGAGATGATCGCGGGACTGTCGGCCGACGTCACCGTTGATACCAAGGGCGGCTCGGGCCGCTAGATCGGGTTTTGGCTGAATGAGCGGGCCCGCGAGCGCAGCACCCGGCCATGCCGCAATGCCCGTGAAGCATCGCGGCTGGCTCACCGTCGGCGTGATGGCGGCGATGGTGATGCAGATCCTCGACACCACGATCGCCAATGTCGCACTGCCGCACATGCAGACGAGCCTTGGTGCGACGATGGACACCGTCAGCTGGGTTCTGACGAGCTATATCGTCGCGGCGGCCATCGCCACGCCTGTCACTGGTTGGCTTTCGGAGCGCTTCGGCTCGCGCAACCTGTTCCTGTCCGCGGTTGGCGGCTTCATCCTTGCCTCGATGCTGTGCGGGATCGCCACGAGTCTCGAGGAAATGGTGATCTTCCGCGTCTTCCAGGGCGTTTCCGCGGCCTTTATCGGCCCGCTGTCGCAAACTGTGATGCTCGACATCAATCCGCCCGAGCGTCACGCCAAGGCAATGTCGGTCTGGGGTATGGGCGTGATGGTCGGGCCTATCATGGGCCCCGTGCTCGGCGGCTGGCTGACCGAGAACTACAACTGGCGCTGGGTGTTCTACGTCAACCTGCCCGTCGGCATCGTGACCTTCGCGCTGCTTTGGGCGCTGCTTCCGTCACGGCCGCGGACCGCACGTTCGTTCGACGCGATCGGTTTTTCACTGCTCGCGATCGCGCTGGCCAGCTTCCAGCTGATGCTCGACCGCGGACAGCAGGAAGACTGGTTCCAGAGCTGGGAGATCATCGCCGAGGCGGGGATCGCGCTGGCTGCCTTCTGGACGTTCATGGTCCATCTGCTGACGGGCAGGAAACCGCTCTTCGACCGCCATCTGCTCGTCAACCGCAACCTCGTGACCGCGCTGCTCTTCATGGTCGTCGTCGGGATTACCACCATGGCGCCGATGGCACTGCTGCCGCCGATGCTTCAGCAGCTTTTCGGCTATCCCGTCATCGACACGGGCATGCTGCTCGCGCCACGCGGCGTGGGTGTGTTGCTGATGATGGCGATCGGAGGACAGCTCATGAGCCGCGGCGTCGATCCGCGCTGGCTGATCGGCTCCGGCCTGATGCTCAGCGCCTATTCGCTGTGGGAAATGGCGCACTGGTCGCTCGGGATGAGCTGGCATTCGGTGGTGTTCAGCGGCTTCGTCCAGGGCCTTGGCATGGGGCTCGTCTTCATGCCCCTCAATGCCATGGCGTTCGCCACGCTCAGCGCGCAATGGCGCACCGACGGCGCAAGCCTGCTGAACCTGTTGCGCAGCCTCGGCTCGTCGGCGGGAATCTCGATGGTCACGACCTATCTCGCGCGCAACACGCAGGTCAGCCATCAGGATCTTGTGGGGAACGTCACGCCCTTCAGCATGGGTGCGATCGATCCATCGCTGGCGGGCATACTGGGCAGCGCTGGTGATACCGCGCTTTCGGCGATGAATGCCGAGGTGACACGTCAGGCGATGATGATCGCCTATATCGACGACTTCTACCTGATGGCGATTGTGACGCTTGCCTCGCTGCCGCTCGTCTTCCTGCTACGGCGCCCAAAGGGCAAGCCGGTCGAGAAGATCGTGATGGAATGAAAAAGCCCCGGCGTGCACCGGGGCTCTTCATTTCGAGGTTCGTCGGATCAGGCCGCCTTTTTCAGGTGGCGCCGCCCAAGCAGCTCGGCGATCTGGACCGCGTTCAATGCCGCGCCCTTGCGAAGATTGTCCGACACGCACCAGAGCGACAGGCCGTTTTCGACGGTCGAGTCATCGCGGACGCGGCTGATGAAGGTCGCATAGTCGCCTACGCACTCGACGGGGGTGACGTATCCGCCGTTCTCGCGCTTGTCGACTAGCATCACGCCCGGCGCCTCGCGCAGGATCTTCTGCGCTTGGCTTGCCGACAGCTCGTCCTCGAACTCGATGTTGATCGCCTCCGAATGCCCGACGAAGACGGGCACGCGGACGCAGGTGGCGACAACCTTGATCTTGGGATCGAGGATCTTCTTGGTCTCGACCACCATCTTCCACTCTTCCTTGGTGGAACCATCATCGAGGAAGCTGTCGATGTGCGGGATCACGTTGAACGCGATCTGCTTGGTGAACTTCTTGGGTTCGGCCTGGTCGCCGACGAAGATGTTGCGGCTCTGCTCGAACAGTTCGTCCATCCCCGCCTTGCCCGCGCCCGAGACCGACTGATAGGTCGCGACAACGACGCGCTTGATCCGGGCGGCGTCATGCAGCGGCTTCAATGCGACGACCATCTGCGCGGTCGAGCAATTGGGGTTCGCGATGATGTTCTTGCGGGTATAGCCGTCGATCGCCTCGGGGTTCACCTCGGGCACGATCAGCGGCACATCCGGATCCATGCGGAAGAGCGACGAATTGTCGATCACCGTGCAGCCCGCGGCCGCAAAGCGCGGCGCATGGACCTTGGTCGCCTCGGAGCCGATCGCGAAGATCGCCATATCCCAGCCCTTGGGATCGAAATGCTCGATGTTCTGGACCTTGAGTTTTCGTCCGGTCTCACCGAAATCGATCTCGTCGCCCTGGCTCCGCGCAGAAGCGAGGACCGCGATATCGTCCAGCGGGAACTGCCGTTCCGCCAGGATGTTGAGAACTTCACGTCCGACGTTGCCGGTCGCACCGGCAACCACAACCCGGTAGCCCATCGTACACACTCCAATTCGGTAAGGCTGGCGGAAATAGCGCGGCTGCAGCATTTGTCCACCCCCGGATCGAGCCTGCGCAAGTAAAGAACATCAACGCGCATCAAAAGCTGTGCTATGTTGCCGGCCACGAGTCTCAGAGACGGGGAAGATTTCGACGCATAGCCAAGGAGATGGATCATGGCCGTGACGCGTGCTGCAAGTGGATCATCCGCAACTCCCATCGACATTCCAATCCGCAAGATCGGCACGGATGATCTCCGTTGGGCGATGCGCGAAGGCTACAATGACTTCATGGCGAAGCGTGGCGACCTGTTCTTCGCGGGTCTTATCTATCCGCTGATAGGCGTCGTCGCTGCTGTCGGGGCGCTCGGCAACGACATGCTTCCCTTGCTTTTTCCCATTGCCGCGGGCCTTTCACTGCTTGGCCCCCTTACCTGCACGGGGTTCTATGAGCTGGCGCGACGCCACGAGGCCGGGCTCGATGCACGCTGGCGGCATTTCTTCGACGTGCGCAAGAGCGACGCGCTCGACGGCATCATGGGCGTCGCCGCGATCCTGATCGCGATCTTCATCGCCTGGGTCTTCGCGGCCGCGGCCATCTACGGGGTGTTCTTCGGCACCGAGGCGTCGACCTCGATCGGCACCTTCGTCACCCAGCTTTTCACGACGCCCAAAGGCTGGGCGATGATGATCATCGGCAATCTGATCGGGCTCGGCTTCGCGCTCGTCGCAATGGCGGTAAGCGTGATCGCGTTGCCGATGCTGGTCGACAAGGACGTCGATGCTGGTGTCGCGATGAGGACCTCGATCCAGGCGGTGCGCGAGAACTTCGGGCCGATGATGCGCTGGGGCCTGATGGTCGCGGCGCTGCTCGTGATCGGCGCGATCCCGGTGTTCATCGGACTGGCGGCGATCCTGCCGATCCTCGGCTATGCGACCTGGCACCTCTACACGCGCGTGATCGATCGTAGCGGCCTGCCCTCACAGCCGCATCACTGACAGAGCGTCGGGACCGGCCGGGAAAGCGCCCGGCCGGCCCTTCGTGCGAGCGCTATCCGCGCGCGGAATCGAGTTGCTCGTGCTCGTTCGCAACCTGCTGCGCCTTCATGTAGCTCTCGATCAGCAGCGCATAGGGCGGGAAGATCTTCGTATAGACCTCTGCCCATTGCTGCGCGTCGTCGCGGTGCCAGGTCTTCTGCAGCTCTGAGGCGACGGCGGCGGTGTCGATCGGCACCACGCCCGCCTGGACCACGCGCGCCAGCGTGATCTCCTCGGCCATTTTCGAATAGGTGCCCGAGGCATCCACAACCGCGAAAACCTTGTAGCCCTCCTGCACCGCGGCGATCGCGGGGAAGGCCATGCACACGCTGGTGATCGTGCCCGCGATGATCAGCGTCTTGCGACCCGTTGCCTTTACCGCTGCGACGAAATCGGGATTGTCCCATGCGTTGATCTCGCCCTTGCGTATTGCGCGTGCGGCGCGTTCTCGTGGATCTCGGGGATCAGCGGACCATTGGGCCCCTGCGGCACCGAGGCGGTGGTGATCACGGGCATGTTGGTCAGCGGCGCCATCTTCGCCAGCGCGGTCGCATGGTTGCGCAGCACGGGCATCGGCATGTCGGCCACGGTCTGGAACAGGCCGCTCTGGTGATCGATCAGCAGCATTACCGCGTCATCGGGATCGATCACGGGGCGTGCGCCATTGAAGTTTGCGGGGGCAGTCATGGCTCAATCTTCCTTGTCGTATGAAAACTGGATTCCGGCGGTCCCACCGGTGTGGATAAACAGGTCGACGAAGGCGGGCACGGTTTCACCGCGCTTCCAGTCCCGCTGGAGCTCGCAGAAGAGCTGGGGTACGCTGATCATCTTGCCGCCGGCCTGCTCGATACGACGCAGCGCCGCCTCATGCGCGGCGACCGAGGTGCCACCGACCGCATCTACGACGACATAGACCTCATAGCCTTCCGCGAGCGCGTCGAGCGCGGGAAAGGTCAGGCACGCCTCGGTCCACAGCGCTGTCATGATGAGCTTCTTGCGGCCCGTCGCCTCGACGGCCCTGCGAAATTCGACATCCTCCCACGAGTTAATAGTGGTGCGGTCGATCGTCGGGATCCCCTCGAGCGCCTTGCGGATCTGCGGGATGGGAGGCTTGTTGAGGCCGGTTTCGACATTGACCGTCGAATGGACGATCGGCAGGCCATAGGCGACCGCTGCGCGCGAGGCGCCGACGATGTTGTTGATCAGCAGCTGCCGGTCCATCGAGGCGATCGAGTTCACCTGCACCGGTTGATAATCGATGATGATGAACGCGGAATTCTGCGGCGTCAGCAGATGGTCTTTCAGCGGATCCCGGATGGCTTCGCTGGTCATGTTGATTTCCTTTCCTTCAGGCGCTCGCCGGGTTCGGCGAAGCGCGGGCTGCTTCGCCGTTCGGGCCAGGACGAGCATTTCCGCCCCTGTGCGCTACAAAAGGGAGACCCCGGTTCGCATTGATCGAACCGGGGTCGATTATTGCTATGCCGCAGCCATCCGGCCGAAACGGCCATTGTTGAAGTCGGCGATGGCCTCCTTGATCTCGGCCTCGCTGTTCATCACGAACGGGCCGTAGCCGACGATGGGCTCGTCTATCGGCTCGCCCGTGAGGACGAGGATCACCGCATCGCCATCGGCATCGATCGTGACGCTGTCGCCATCGCGATCGAGCAGTACCATCTCCGCCTCGCCAGCCGCTTGCGTGCCGTTCACCGTGACATGGCCCGAGAGCACGACCAGCGCGCTGGTATGCCCGCGGGGCAGGCCCAGCGTTACCGAGGCATCGCGGTTGAGCCGCATGTCCCAGACATTGATCGGCGTGAACGTACGCGCCGGGCCCTTGCTGCCTTCAAAGTCGCCCGCGATCACGCGAACGCGACCTGCGCCGTCGGGCAGCTCGACCGAAGGAATGTCCGCGCTCAGGATCGACTGGTAGCCGGGCTCGGCCATCTTGTCCTTCGCGGGCAGATTGACCCAGAGCTGGACCATCCTGAACGGGCCACCCGTTCTGGTGAAGCCCTGCGAATGGAACTCCTCGTGCAGGATTCCGCCCGCAGCGGTCATCCACTGGACGTCGCCGGGACCGATCACCCCGCCCTCACCCGTCGAATCGCGGTGCTCGACCTCGCCGTCATAGACGATCGTCACGGTCTCGAAGCCGCGATGCGGGTGCTGGCCGACACCGCGCGGCTTGTCCGCGGGGTCGAACCAGGCGGGGCCGGCATAGTCGAGCAGCAGGAAGGGGCTCACATGACTCCCAAGCGTGCTGTACGAGAACAACGAACGGACGGGAAAGCCGTCGCCAACCCAGTGCTGGTTGGGGTTCGAATATACGCCGAGAACTTTCTTCATCTCACATCTCCTGGGCGGCGCGACCGACATCGGAATGTCGATCGATCGCGTTTGAGATGGTTATAATATTCGGACGATCGCGGCGGTAGATTGCTCTATCGCACGCTGCGTCCTAAAAACAGGACAATGCAGGATCTCAACGATCTCTATTATTTCGTCCAGGTCGTCGATCACGGCGGCTTTGCGCCCGCAGCGCGCGCGTTGGGCATGCAGAAATCCAAGCTCAGCCGCCGCGTCGGACAGCTCGAGGACCGGCTGGGCGTGCGGCTGATCCAGCGCTCGACGCGGCGCTTCTCGGTCACCGATGTCGGGCAGGAATATTATCAGCGCTGCCTCGCCATGCTCGTCGAAGCCGACGCGGCGCAGCAGGTGATCGAGCAGGTCCGATCCGAACCGCAGGGCGTGATCCGCATGAGTTGCCCCACGGCACTGGTCAATTTCCAGTTCGGCGCGCTGATTGCGCGCTTCATGATCGAGAACCCGCGCGTGGCGGTCCATCTGGAGAGCACCAACCGCCGCGTCGACGTCATCGGCGAGGGCTTTGACCTGGCGATCCGCGTGCGCTTTCCGCCGCTCGAACAGAGCGAACTCGTCATGAAGAAGCTCGACGAAAGCACGCAGAGCCTCGTCGCAAGCGCGGCCCTGCTCGTCGGACGCGCGACGCCGCAGCTCCCCGCCGACCTCAACGATCTTCCCAGCCTCGACCTCGGTCCGGCGCATCAGGAGCATAGCTGGTGCCTCGAACACCCCGACGGGCTTGCCGCGCTGGTGCCGCACAGCCCTCGGCTGGTGACCGACGACATGGCGGCGCTGCGCGAAGCGGCGCTCGCGGGCGTCGGCGTCGTCCAGTTGCCGACGATGATGGTGTGGGAGGACATCCGCAACGGAAGACTGATCGACCTCATCCCCGACTGGCGGCCGAGGAGCGGGATCATCCACGCGGTGTTCCCCTCGCGGCGCGGGCTCCTGCCCTCGGTCCGCGCGCTCGTCGATTTTCTCGGGGACGCCTGCGCCGCGCAGAGACGCGCGATCGGGCCGGTCGCTGACCTTTAGAACATTGTGCAATAAATCCGCGTCGGTGCTCCGGGCTTGACCCGGAGCCCATGTTTACAAGTGCACCATCGCTTCGGACATGGGCTCCGGGTCAAGCCCGGAGCACTGAACGCAGCGTTTCAGTCGTTCTTGCCCAACACCGCGCGATCGAGGAAGTTGCCGATCGTGCGCCAGAGGTGGACGCTGACGCCGTTCCCCGCAACGCGGTGCGTCTGGCCGGGATAGACCATCGTCTCGAACGGCCTGTCCGCTCCCTGCAGCGTTGCCATCAGCGCGGTCGAATTCTCGAACACGACATTGTCGTCGGCCATGCCGTGGATGAGGAGCAGCGGATCGACGATCTTCGTCGCGTCGCCCAGCGCGCCCGACTTGGCATAGGGCGCCGCGTCGGTCGCGGGATTGCCCATATAGCGCTCGGTATAATGGGTGTCGTAAAGCTCCCATTTGGTCACGGGCGCACCCGAGATACCCGCCGCGTAGGTGCCCGGCGCGGCCTCGAGCAGCTTCAGCGTCATATAACCGCCATAGGACCAGCCATAGACCGCGATCTTCCTGGGATCGACAAAGGGCTGTTGCTTCAGCCATTCGACGCCCGTCAGCTGATCCTGCACCTCGACGGTGCCCATCGCCTTGTGGATCTGGTCCTCGAACGCCTTGCCGCGATCGGGGGTACCGCGGCCGTCGACCGAGAACACCACCCAGCCCTTGTCGACCAGATACTGGTGCAGCCCGCCACCCCAGGCCGCGGTGACCTGACGACCGCCGCCGGGCCCGCCATAGACCTGGACGAAGACGGGATAGCGTTTGCCCGGTTCAATTTTCGGCGTCAGCAGCTTGTAGTGGAGCGTCGAGCCGTCGGCAGCCTTCAACGTTCCGAACTTCGGCGCGACATGGTTGGCGACGAAGGGGGCGTAGGGATGGTTGCCCTTCAGCGCATTCTCCTCGATCCACGCGAGGCGCTTGCCGTTGCTGTCGGCCAGATAGACCTGCTCGGGCTGGTTGGGGCTGGAGCGCGTCACGATCGCGCGCGTCGCACCGCCGTCCATCACCGCGCCGTTCCACCAGCCTGCCTCGGTCAGCCGCGTCACCTGCCCCGGCTTCGCGATGTCGACTGCATAAAGATGCTGCTCGACGGGAGTTTCGCGATTCCCTAGGAAATAGACGCGGCCCTTCGCCTGATCGACGCCGGCGACTTCCTTCACCGCCCAGTCGCCGCTGGTCAGCTGCGTCCACTGGCCGTCCTTCCAGTGATAGATGTGCGAGAAGCCGCTGCGCTCGGACGTCCAGATCAGGCTGCCGTCCTTCAATGCGCGCAGGTCGTTGCTGAGGTTGATCCAGGTCTTGCTCGTCTCGGCGAACATTGGGGTGGCCTTGCCCGTCGCGGGATCGACCTTGAGCAGATCGAGCTGGGTCTGTGCGCGGTTCTCGCGCTGGACGATGAGCGCGCTGCCATCGGGCAACCAGTCGACGCGCGCGAGGTAATAATCGGGGTCGCTCCCGAGATCGACCTTCACCTGCTGCGAGCCGGCGGCGCGCATGACATAGAGATCGACCTTTGCGTTGGGCGTGCCAGCGCGCGGATAGCGCTGGTCATAAACCTTGGTGCCCTCCGCACCGATCGCGGCGCGGCTGACGATCATCACGCCGCTTTCCTCGACGCGCGCAACCGCGATGCGGCTGTCATCGGGCGACCACCAGCTGCCCTTGGTACGGTCCATTTCTTCCTGCGCGACGAATTCCGAAACGCCCCAGCTCAGCGTGCCGCCGCCGTCCCTGGTAAGCTGGCGCTCCTGTCCGTTCTTCAGATCGAGCGCGAACAGGTTCTGGTCGCGCACGAAGGAGACGAAGCCGCCCTTGGGGCTGATCGTCGCGTTGAGTTCGCCCGCCTTGGTCTCGGTCAGGCGGCGGACCTTGCCGTCGCGCGTCGCGAGGAAGAGGTCGCCATCGAGCGGCACGAGCAGGCTCTTGCTGTCGGGCGCCCAGTCATAGGCGACGATCCCGCGCGTGCCGCCGATGCGCGCGCGCTCGCGCTGCATCTTCTCTTCCTCGGAAAGCTCGGCGCCGCTGCCGATCTTTGCGGAGTCGACGAGCATCGAGGCCTTCGCGGTCCTCGTGTCGATCGCCCAGAGATCATAGCGGTCGCGATCCTCGGCGCGGTTCTTCAGAAGCGTCACCAGCGTGCCGTCGGGCGAGAGCTTCAATGCGCGCGGACGTGGGCCATTGAGGTCGGGGCTGCCGAAGATGCGCTCGAGCGTCAGTTGCTGTCGGGCAGGCTCAGCCATGGCGGGAGACATCTGAACCGAAACCAATGCTACGCCCGCCAGCAACCATCTACCCAGCATCCTCAAATCCCTGACTATTCTAAAAACCCACCCGAAATGAAACGGGCGCCGGCAGCCTTATCGCTACCGACGCCCGTCTCAAAGCCTTTACGCCGTGGCGATCAGGCCGCGGTGTCGCGAACCTCGCGGCGTTCCGCGATACGAGCGCGCTTGCCGGTGCGGCCACGCAGATAATAGAGCTTCGCGCGACGAACGGCGCCCTTGCGGACGACTTCGATCGAATCGATGTTGGGCGAATAGAGCGGGAAAACGCGCTCGACGCCTTCGCCGAACGACATCTTGCGGACGGTGAACGACGAGCCCATGCCCTTGTTCGAACGCGCGATGCACACGCCTTCGTAGTTCTGGACGCGCGTACGCTCGCCTTCGACGACCTTCACGCCGACCTTGACGGTGTCGCCGGGGCGGAATTCGGGGATCTTCTTCGCCTCGTTGAACTTGGCGATCTGTTCAGCTTCGATCTGCTGGATGAGGTTCATCTCATCTGTCCTTCTTCTCGCGCTGCGCACCAGAGGGCGACTGGTCCCGAGCGCCACTGTGGCGCTCCCAAAGGTCCGGCCGCCTTAGCCGTGTATCTTCCTCCGCCCTTTGTTTCCGCCAGGCGGCGATCTTCGCATGATCCCCCGATCGCAGCACTTCGGGGATCGTGCGCCCTTCCCATTCGACGGGCCGGGTATAATGCGGATATTCGAGGAGGCCGCTTTCGAAGCTTTCCTCGTCTCCGCTCGAAGCCGCGCCCATTACCCCGGGAAGCAGCCGAATGCAAGCGTCTAGCACCACGATCGCGGCGGTCTCGCCGCCCGACAGCACATAGTCGCCGATCGAGACGGGTTCGATCGCCCGCGCTTCGAACAGGCGCTCGTCGAAACCCTCGAAACGGCCACACAGAACGGTTACCCCCGGCCCCGCCGCCAGTTGGCGCACACGTGCTTGAGTCAGCGGCCGTCCGCGCGGCGTCATTGCCAGGATCGGTGCATCAGGCTGGCGCGCCAGCGCATGATCGACCGCGGCCGCGACGACATCAGGCTTGAGCACCATCCCCGCCCCGCCCCCCGCGGGTGTATCGTCGACCGAGCGATGCTTGTCGGTCGCGAAATCGCGGATCTGGATCGTGTCGCACGACCAGCGCCCTTCGGACAGCGCGCGGCCCGCGAGCGATTGCCCGAGCGGCCCCGGGAACATCTCCGGATAGAGGGTGAGTATCTGGGCGGCGAAGGTCACGGCAGCCGCCAGCCATGGCGCTTCTCGAGCGTGGTGATGACGACGAGCGAAGCTGCCAGCCCGGCGAGCCAGAAGGTCAGCGCCGCGGTCAGGCCCTGCATGTCATATTCCGCCATCACCGCGGACAGCGACATGAAGAGCAGCACGGTCTGGCTGAACAGCAGCGCGAGAATCGCCCGCCCCCGGGCGCGTCCCGCGCGTCCGGCAAGGAAAAAGCCGAGCGCTGCCGGGCCGGCGCCAAGCACGAAGGCAAAGAGAATTGCCATCAGTTCCATGATTGCCGCTTAGACCAGCTTCTCACGCATCCGCAAAGGCTGCGTCGACGATCAACGTTTCGCCCCATTCGGGAACCGCCGAAATCGGCACCATGAAGCGCTTGCCCGTGGGGCGTTCGATCTCGATCACGTCGCCCGCGCCGAAGTTCTCCACCGCGACAACGATGCCGAGCACTTCGCCGGCCGTGGAGACTGCGGGGAGCCCGATCAGGTCGGCATGATAATATTCGCCCTCGGCCAGCGGCGGCAGGGCATCGCGCGAGATCGTGAGCTCGGTACCGCGAAGCTTCTCCGCGGTGGTACGATCGGCGATCTCGGCGAAGCGGGCGATGGCGCCATTGGGGCCATCGCGCACGCTCTTCAGTGTCAGCGCCCCCTCATTGAAGCGCTTGTGCGCCTTCAGGCTGTCCACGCTTTCGGCGAACAACTTGAGGCGCACCTCGCCCGTCACGCCATGCGCGCCGATGATGACGGCAAGCGTGACCGGGCGAGCGGACAAGGATCAGCCCTCGGCCTTTTCTTCGCCAGCCTCTTCGGCGGGCGCTTCTTCGGCTGCGGGAGCTTCTTCGGCTGCCGGAGCTTCCTCCGTGGCTGCCTCGACGGCAGCTTCGGTCTCGGGAGTCGGCTCTTCGGTCGCGGCCTCGACGGCCTCGGCGACAACCTCAACGGCCTCTTCGGCGGCGGGCTCTTCAGCCGGCGCGGGCGCGGCAGCAGCCTCGGCTGCGGCTTCCTCGGCGGCTTTCAGCTTCTCGGCCTTCTCCTCGGCGCGCTCCTTGGCCTTCTCGCCGGGCTCGGCCTTCTTGGGGTTGTTGCGCGCAGCGCGTTCCTTGAGGCCGGCGGCGTCGAGGAAGCGGGCAACGCGATCGGTGGGCTGCGCGCCGACCGAGAGCCAGTGCTTGGCGCGCTCGCCGTTGAGCGTCACGCGGTTGGCGTCGTCCTTGGCGAGAAGCGGGTTGTAGGTGCCGATCTTCTCGATGAAGTTGCCGTCACGCGGGCTGCGCGCGTCGGCGACGACGATGCGGTAATAGGGGCGCTTCTTGGAACCACCACGCGAAAGGCGAATGGAAACTGCCATTGTATTTCTTCCTTCTTTCTAAACTCTAACAATCACTTCTTCAGAAACTTGTCGAAACCCGGGGGAAGCTGGGGCATGCCGCCCTGCCCAGCGCCGGGGAGCCCCGGAAGGCCCGCGGGGGGCTGACCGCCGCCACCGCCGAGCATCCCGCCAAGGCCGCCCATGCCGCCCTTGCCGAGCAGCGCGCCAAGGCCCTTAAGACCGCCCATCTTCTTGATCTTCTTCATCGCGGTGGACATTTCCTGATGCATCTTGAGGAGGCGGTTGACCTCCTGCACCGTCGTCCCGCTGCCGTTGGCGACGCGGATCTTGCGCTTGGCGTTCATCAGTTCGGGCTTGGTCCGCTCCTTGGGCGTCATCGAACCGATGATCGCGTCGAGGCGGACGAGGATCTTGTCGTCGACCTGGCCATTGGCCATCGCATTCTGCACCTTCTTGATGCCCGGCAGCATCGAGGCGAGTGCACCGAGGCCACCCATGCGCTTCATCTGGTCGAGCTGCGCGCGCAGGTCGTTCAGATCGAACTGGCCCTTGGCCATCTTGGCGGCGAGCTTTTCCGCCTCGTCGGCCTGGATCGTCTCGGCGGCGCGCTCGACGAGGCTGACGACATCGCCCATGCCGAGGATGCGGCCCGCGACGCGGCTGGGATGGAATGCCTCGATCGCGTCGAGCTTTTCACCCACGCCCGCAAACTTGATCGGCTTGCCCGTGACGGCACGCATCGAAAGCGCGGCGCCGCCGCGCGCATCGCCGTCCATGCGGGTAAGCACGACACCCGTCAGCGGCACCTGTTCGGAAAAGCTCTTGGCGACGTTGACCGCGTCCTGGCCTGTGAGCGAGTCGACGACGAGCAGGATTTCCTGCGGCTGCGCAACGTCCGCGACCGCCTTCATCTCGTCCATCAGCGTCTGATCGACGTGGAGACGGCCTGCGGTGTCGAGCATCAGCACGTCGAAGCCCTGGAGTTTCGCGGCCTGAAGTGCGCGGCGCGCAATGTCGACGGGCTGCTGCCCGGCCACGATCGGCAGCGTTGCGACGCTGGTCTGCTCGCCCAGCGTTGCCAGCTGTTCCTGCGCTGCGGGACGGTTGACATCGAGGGACGCCATCAGGACCTTCTTGCGGTCTTTTTCGGTCAGGCGCTTGGCAAGCTTGGCGGTGGTGGTGGTCTTACCCGAGCCCTGAAGGCCGACCATCATCACGATCGCGGGCGGGGTTACCGCCAGTTCGAGCTCCGACGCTTCGGCGCCGAGCATCTCGACAAGCGCGTCGTTGACGATCTTGACGACCTGCTGGCCGGGCGTGACCGATTTCAGCACCGATTGGCCGACGGCCTGTTCGGTGACCTTCTCGACGAAATCGCGGACGACGGGGAGCGCGACATCGGCTTCGAGCAGCGCGATGCGCACCTCGCGCATGGCCGCACGCACGTCGGCCTCGCCCAGCGCGCCGCGCCCGCGAAGCTTGTCGAATACGCCGCCGAGCCTTTCGCTCAAGGATTCAAACATCGTCCAGTTTCCTTTCCCGTTCCGGCCGACGGACAAAACGCAAAATACGCCGGCGGACGAAACCTCGTCGGCCGGCGTGCGCCCTTGGGCGCGTGCGGTTCGTCCATGGTCGGAACGATTTGGGCGGGCAAATAGTGGAAATGCGCGCCCCGCGCAAGAGCCGTCGACGCTTAACCTGATCTACACGCTTTTTGGCCAGAAGCGGAGAGATATGGGGAAATGGGGACAGGACCAATGGCCCAAGCACGTCAGGCCGCAACGGTGAGGAGACGCGGCTCCGCCGTCGTCAACGCGCGACGCGACATCATCACTGGCGGCGTCACCCTCGCGGCGATCCTGCTGTTCGTCGGTACCGGCAGCACCGTGCTGAGCGACGCGGTCAGGCAGATTTCGGGCATGGGCGGCGGCGCCGACCAGGCGCTGGTCGGCACGCTGCTGCTAAACATCGCGCTCATCCTGTTCGGCTGGCGCCGCTACGCCGACCTGTCGCGCGAGGTGAAGGAACGCGGCGCCGCCGAGGAGCGTGCGCGCGAACTCGCCTCGAAAGATCCGCTTACCGGTTTCCTCAATCGCCGTTCGCTGGCGGAATCGGGCGCCGCGATGCTCGCGCGCGCCAATCGTCGGCAAAAATCGGTCGCGATGCTGATGCTCGACCTCGACAATTTCAAGAACGTCAACGACATGCACGGCCATGCCACGGGCGACGCCCTGCTCAAATCGGTGGCTGCCGAGATCGAGAACGCGATGCCGCCGGTGGCACTTTCGGCGCGGCTTGGCGGCGACGAATTCGCCTGCGCCTTCCTGTTCGACCCTTCGAGTCCCGAGGCGGTCAACCGGGTCGCCGAAAAGATCGTTTCGCGCCTCTCGCAACCCTTCGACGCAGCCGGGATCCACACGCATATCAGCGTGTCGGTCGGCGTTGCGCGCTCGGAAAATGATTGCGACACGATCGAGGCGCTGATGCGCCGCGCGGATATCGCGATGTACGCAGCAAAGAATTCGGGTCGCAACCGCTATTGCTGGTTCGACGCATCGATGGAGCGCGCATTGCAGGTGCGCAACGCGATCGAGGCGGGGCTCAGGAGTGGCATCCCCAAGGGTGAGTTCGTGCCCTATTACGAACAGCAGATCGACCTCACCACCGGTCGGCTTCACGGATTCGAGGTGCTCGCGCGCTGGGACAGCCCCACCCAGGGCCTCGTCTCACCCGAACAATTCGTGCCGGTTGCCGAGGAAACGGGCATGATCGGCGACCTGTCGATGTCGATCATCCGTCAGGCGATGGAGCATGGTCGCGACTGGGATCCGTCGCTCACGCTGTCGGTCAACATCTCGCCTGGCCAGCTCAAGGACCCCTGGCTCGCGCAGAAGCTCGTCAAGCTGCTGGTCGAAACGGGCTATCCCGCGCACCGGCTCGAGGTCGAGATCACCGAAAGCTCGCTGTTCGAAAACCTCACGCTCGCACAATCGATCGTCGGCAGCCTCAAGAATCAGGGGATCAAGCTCGCGCTCGATGATTTCGGCACGGGCTACAGTTCACTCGCGCACCTGCGCGCGCTGCCCTTCGATCGCATCAAGGTCGACCGCAGCTTCGTTTCGTCGATCAACGACAACCCCGAAAGCGCCGCGATCGTCAACGCGATCACGCGGCTGGGCGACAGCCTCGGCCTGCCCGTCACCGCCGAAGGGATCGAGGACGCCGAGATCGAGCAGCGCCTGCGCGTGCTGGGTGTTCACAAGGGCCAAGGCTGGCATTTCGGCAAGCCGATGCCGATCAATCAGGTCCGCAAGCTGCTCGCGGACAAGAATCTGCTGCCTGCAGCCTCCCGTCGCACCGAGGCAGTCAAAAAGTGGCGTCAGGCCGGCTGAGCAGTTCAAGCTCCGCGGCGGTGCTTTGCCGGCCAAGCGCCGCGTTGCGTTGCGGAAACCGACCGAAACGGACGATCTGATCGGCGTGGCGCTGCGCAAAGTCGAGCGCCTCGGCGTTGCCCAGTTCGGCGAACAGGCGGACGCAAAGCGCCTGATCGTCGCCATCCTCCGAATGCATGAAGGGCATGTAGAGGAACTGCCGCTCGGTTGGCGCCATCGTCTTGTCCCAGCCCCGCCGGAGCGCCAGCCTCGCCAGATCGCGCGCCAGTGCATCGGTCGCGAAAGCCCTGGCGTCGCCGCGGAACATGTTGCGCGAAAACTGGTCGAACAGGATGACCCCGGCGAGCAGCGCCTCGGGATCGTCACGCCACCCCGCAGCGCCATCGGCCTTCACGCCTGCATGCAGCGCGCCGAAACGCTCCGTGATTTCGCGATCGAGCGCATCATCTTTGGCAAAGCGGCGCTCCGGCGGCGTTTCGATCAGCCAGAAGTCGAGGATTTGACGGGCCCATCTGTGGACTTCGGGGCGGCTCACGCCTAGATCGCGGGTCATGGGCGTACGCTTTCACAAGATGCACGGGCTTGGCAACGATTTCGTCGTGATCGACGCGCGCGTCGCGCCGGTCGCGCTCGATCACGCGCAGGTGCGCGCCATTGCCGACCGGCGCACCGGGGTCGGCTGTGATCAGTTGATCCTTGTGGAGCCCTCCACCGTCGCCGATGCACGGATGCGGATTTTCAACGCCGATGGCGGCGAGGTTGGGGCGTGCGGCAATGCGACGCGCTGCGTCGCACGGCTGCTTGGCGAGGACGTGAAGATCGAGACGCTCGCCGGTATCCTCCACGGCAGGACCAACGGCACCGGTGCCACGATCGACATGGGACTTCCGCGCTTCGACTGGGAGACCATCCCCCTCGCCTATGCGATGGATACGCGCGACATGCCCGTCGGCTGGGACTGTCTCGAGCGGCCCACTGCCGCCAATGTCGGCAATCCGCACGTTATCTTCTTCGTGCCCGACACATATGCCGTGCCACTCGATCGGGTCGGTCCGGTGATCGAGACCGACCCGCTCTTTCCCGAGCGCGTCAACGTCAATGTCGCGACGATCCGCAGCCGCAATGCGATCTCCCTGCGCGTCTGGGAGCGCGGCGTCGGGCTGACGCAGGCGTGCGGCACGGGCGCCTGCGCCACCGCGGTCGCCGCGATCCGGCTCGGTCTGGCCGAGGGTCCGGTGACGGTGACACTACCGGGCGGCGACCTCACCATCGACTGGCGGCGGGGAGACACGATCCGGATGACCGGCCCCGCCACCCATGTCTATTCGGGCGAGATCGATACAGGCTGGCTCGCATGAGCGGCCCCGAAATGATCACCCTCGGCTGCCGGCTCAACATCGCCGAAAGCGAGGCGATCCGCGCGCTTGCGGCCGAGGCGGATGATCTGGTCATCGTCAACAGTTGCGCCGTGACCGCCGAGGCGGTGCGCCAGACGCGCCAGGCGATCCGCCGCGCCAAGCGCGCGCGCCCCGATGCGCGCGTGATTGTCACGGGCTGCGCCGCGCAGATCGAGCCCGAGAGTTTCGCTGCCATGCCCGAGGTATCGCGCGTCATCGGCAATCGCGAGAAGATGACACCGGAGAGCTTCCTCTTCTCTTTCCCCGACGGCCCGACCGAAGTCCGCGTCGCCGACATTATGGCGGTCCGCCAGACCGCGCCACAGCTCGCCTCGGGCTTTGCCGAACATGCGCGCGCCTTTGTCGAGGTGCAGAATGGCTGCGACCATCGCTGTACCTTCTGCGTCATCCCCTATGGCCGCGGCAACAGCCGCTCGGTTCCCGCTGGCGCGGCAATCGACCGGATCAAGGCGCTTGTGGATCAGGGCTATCAGGAGGTGGTGCTGACCGGAGTCGACCTCACCAGCTACGGGCCCGACCTGCCCGGCGGATCGAGCCTCGGCCAGCTCGTTGAGCGGATTCTGCGCCACGTCCCCGCGCTGCGCCGGCTGCGGCTGTCCTCGATGGACTCGGTCGAGATCGATGACCGGCTGTTCGAGCTGCTCGCGCACGAGCCGCGGATCATGCCGCACATCCATCTCTCGCTCCAGGCGGGCGATGACCTGATCCTCAAGCGCATGAAGCGCCGTCATAGCCGCGGACAGGCGGTCGCGATCGTCGAACGGCTGAAGGCCGCCCGGCCCGAAATCGCGATCGGCGCCGACATCATCGCGGGCTTCCCCACCGAGGACGAGGCGATGTTCGAGAATACCCGTGCGCTGATCGATGATTGCGACATCGTGTATGGTCATGTCTTCCCCTATTCGCCGCGCCGCGGCACGCCCGCCGCGCGGATGCCACAGCTTGACCGCGCCGTGATCAAGGATCGCGCGCGACGGTTGCGTGAAACGGCAACGCTGAGGCAAAGGCGCTGGCTCGAATCGCAGACGGGAACGAAACAGAAGGTGCTGATCGAACTGGACGGCCTGTCGGGCCATGCCGAGAACTTCGCGCGCGTACGGCTCGATCCCCGTTTCCGCCGCAACGACACTGGAACGATCATGGACCTCGCAATCACCGGCCTTGACGGGACGACACTGACGGGCGTGCCCGCATGAGCGAGACCCCCTGGCACAGAAAACTGTTCAGCGGCTTCAAACGCACCTCCGACCGGCTCGGCGAGAACCTGACGGGGCTCTTCACCAAATCGGCGCTCGACGAGGCGACGCTCGACGAGATCGAGGAAGCGCTGATCGTCTCGGATCTCGGCCCCGGCATGGCGGCGCGCGTGCGCGAGAGGCTCGCCGACGGCCGCCATGACAAGGACATCGACGAGGCGGGCGTGAAGGCACTTGTCGCGGAGGAGATCGAGAAGGTCCTGATCCCCGTCGCCAGACCGATCGAGATCGAGGCGTTCCCGCGCCCGCAGGTGATCCTCGTCATCGGCGTCAACGGATCGGGCAAGACCACCACGATTGCCAAGCTCGCCCACCTGTTCCAGGAACAGGATTACAGCGTGATGCTCGCCGCGGGTGACACCTTCCGCGCCGCCGCGATCGGCCAGCTCAAGGTCTGGGCGCACCGTATCGGCGTGCCGATCGTCAGCGGCCCCGAGGGGGGCGACGCCGCGGGTATCGTCTATGAAGCGGTCAAGCAGGCGACGGAGATCGGGACCGACGTGCTGATCGTCGACACCGCCGGGCGCCTCCAGAACAAGCGCGAGCTCATGGATGAGCTCGCGAAGATTCGCCGCGTGCTCGGCCGACTCAACCCCGCCTCGCCGCACGACGTCGTGCTCGTGCTCGACGCGACCACGGGGCAGAATGCGCTCTCGCAGATCGAGGTGTTCAAGGAGGTGGCAGGCGTCACCGGCCTGGTGATGACCAAGCTCGACGGCACCGCGCGGGGCGGCGTTCTCGTCGCCGCGGCGGAGAAGTACGGCCTGCCGATCCATGCGATCGGCATCGGCGAAACCATTGACGACCTGCGACCGTTCGAGGCGGCGGAGCTGGCGCGCGCGATTGCGGGAAGCGGAGAATGACAGAGGATACCAGGCAGAAGCAGCATGGGGGGCTCGGCCTCGCGCTCGATTTCGGGCCGCTGCTCATCTTCTTCCTCGCGTACAAGTTCGCGGGCGGCGTCATCATGGGCACGATCGCCTTCATGGTGGCGATCGCGATCGCGGTGCTGGTGTCGAAGCTGAAGCTCGGCAAGGTGTCACCGATGCTTTGGCTTTCGGCGGTGCTCGTGATCGGCTTCGGGACGCTGACCGTCTGGTTCCACGATCCCAAGTTCATCCAGATCAAGCCGACGATCATCTACACGATGTTCGCGGGCACGCTGTTCTTTGGGCTGCTGATCGGCAAGCCACTGCTCAAGGTGCTGCTCCAGGCCGCCTATGACGGGCTTGATGATGCCGGCTGGATGAAGCTCTCGCGCAACTGGGCGATCTTCTTCGCGGCGATGGCGCTGCTCAACGAGGCGATGCGGATGACGCTCGATTTCAACCTGTGGCTCACGCTCAAGGTCTGGGGAATCACCGTCCTGTCGCTGCTCTTCGCGATCGCCAACGTCCCGATGATGATGCGTCACGGCCTCTCGGTCAGCGGCGAGGAAGCCGCCGAGACCGCCCCGCCACAGGGCTGACGCAAATCCTCCCCGGCACGGGGACGTGGCGCGCTTCAGCACGACGGAGGGGCTGCCACCGGATTCCGGCCCAGCCCCTCCACCATGCTCCGCATGGTCCCCCTCCCCGTTTTCGGGGAGGATTTTGATTACTGCGCCTGATCCGCGCGGCTCGCGCCTTCGCCGTCGAGATTCTGCTCGATGAAGTCCCAGTTGATCAGGTTGGCGAGCACCGCATCAAGATAATTGGGGCGCGCGTTGCGATAATCGACATAATAGGCGTGCTCCCACACATCGAGCGTGAGCAGTGGCTTGACGTCGTCATAAACCACCGGCGTATCGGCATCGTGGAGCGAGGTGACCGCCAGCTTGCCGCCCTTGAGCACGAGCCAGCCCCAGCCCGAGCCGAAATGGCCGACCGATTCCTCCTTGAGCTTGGCGATCAGCGCGTCGGTCGAGCCGAAAGCCTCGTCGATCATCGCCTGCAGCTTTGCCGAAGGCTTGCCACTCTTGGGGCTCAGGCACTGCCAGAAAAAGCTGTGGTTCCAGATCTGCGCGGCATTGTTGAATAAGCCCTTGTCGCCGTCCTTCTTCGCCTTTTCGATGACCTGGAGCAGGCTGAGGCCGGCGAGCTTCTTTTCGTCGATCCAGCCATTGACCTTGTCGACATAGGCCTTGTGGTGCTTGCCGTGGTGATAGTCGAAGGTCTCGGCCGACATATGCGGCTCGAGCGCGTCCTTGGGATAAGGGAGATCGGGAAGCTGGAAGGGCATGATTCACCTCTTGGGGGGTTGAAAACGCGCCCTCCTAACGCATCAGCAACAAATTGGTCTCCCAACTTTGCCTGCCGGCGCGATCAATTTTTTCGATCAGGACCCCTTGGGCTTCACCTGGTATCGCGCCAGTTCGCGGATGGGCGGTTCCCACTTGGGCGCGATCTCGACCGCCATGCGCAGATCATTGTAGGCCTGCCGGATATTCCCCGCCATTTCATTGGCGAGGCCGCGTGCGTAATAGGCGATCTCGGGCCGGCGCGTCTTCTTCTCTAGCGCGACATCGAACAGCGGCAGCGATTCCCGCCAGCGGTCCTCGGTCCTGAACAGCGTCAGTGCCTTGTTGAGATAGGCTTCGGGCTCTTCGGGATCGAGTTTGGTTGCCTGATCGAAATCTTCGATCGCCGTGCCGTAATCGCCCAGCTGCAGATACAGAATGCCACGATTGACATGGGTCGCCACGATATCGTCGGGCGTCAGCGCCTCGGTCTGGAGCGCCTCTGTGCAGCCGTCGATCGCAAGGCGGCTGGGCCTTTGGTTTTCGGCGTCCAGATAGCATTGGCGGGCCATACCGCCCCCGATCACCATTTTCGAAGCTAGCGCCGGAGACCCCAGGCAGGCGATGATCACGATCGCCGGGATGGCCGACTTCCATGCATAGCGCATGACGTCCTCCTCTCCTGTTATCGCCGCGAATATAGCAGCTTTCGCCCGGGTCGGCGAATTCAGAGCAACTCGTGCCGCTTCAACGCGTGACGCAGCTGATCATAACTGAGATTGAGCGCCTTGGCGGTCGCGCGCTGGTTGAAGCGGTGTCGCGCGAGCGTCGCCTCGAGAATTTGGCGCTCATGCGCCTCGACCGCCTGTTTCAGGTCATTTACCGCATGCGGTTCGATCTGCGACGGGGGGACAGGTGCCTCGGGCCGCTCGGCCGCCGGCGCAACCTCTGCCCGCGCGCCGGGCATGGCCCGAGGCCGCCAGGGTGACGCAAAGGGATCGAAGGTGATCGTATCTACCGGCCGCTCGGGATCGGCCCAGCGATAGACCGCGCGCTCGACGACATTGCGCAGTTCACGGACATTGCCGGGCCAGTCATGCGCGACCAGCATCGCCGAGGCCGTTTCGGAAAAGCCGGGCCAATAGGGCCAGTCGAGCTCGGCCGCCATCCGGCGCGCGAAATGGTCGGCAAGCACGGGCACGTCACCTTCGCGCGCACGTAGCGGCGGCAGCGTCAGTACCTCGAAGCTCAGCCGGTCGAGCAGGTCGGCGCGAAACCGTCCCTCTTCGACCAGTCCGGGCAGGTGCTCGTTGGTGGCCGCGACGATACGGACGTCGACGCGGACGGGATGGCTCGAACCGATCCGCGTCACCTCGCCATATTCGATGGCACGCAGCAGCCGTTCCTGCGCCGCCATCGAGAGCGTGCCGAGTTCGTCGAGGAAGAGCGTGCCGCCATCGGCCTCCTCGAAGCGGCCCTGCCGCGCGCGCATCGCGCCGGTGAACGCGCCCTGCTCGTGGCCGAAGAGTTCGGTCTCGATCAGCGTTTCGGGAAGCGCGGCGCAGTTCATAATGACGAGCGGGCCGTCCCAGCGAGGGCTGAGGCGGTGGAGGCGCTCGGCGACAAGCTCCTTGCCAGTGCCGCGCTCGCCGATGACGAGCACCGGGCGGTTGAGCGCAGCTGCGCGGCTGGTGCGTTCGACCGAGTCGAGAAAGGCGGTCGATTGACCGAGAAAGGCGTTATCACGATCCATGGCCGAGACTTAGTGAAATTTCCCAATTCTTGGCAATGAAAAATGGTGCAAACGGAACGCATAATGAGCAAAATCGACAGAATTTCGCCATTTTTCAAAATTGGCATGCCTCCTGCAAAGATTGGAGCAACTCAGTGACGCATAGCAACTCAGGCCAAGATTCAGGGAGACCCACAATGAACATCACCAACAGCAAGTTTGGCAGCACCATGACCGCCATCGTTTGCACCGTCCTGTTCAGCGCCACCTGTGTGTTGAGCGCAGTCGGCCCCGCCCGGGCGGCGGACAAGGCCGATGCCCCTACCCCCGTCGTCCGGACCTTTGCCTGACGACACAACCCGCCGGGGCGGAAACCCCTTGCTCCGCCCCGGCGCCCCCTTCGGATCCGCCAAGAATTTCATCTCAGGAGTTATAAAATGGGCATCTTCTCACGAACCCGCGACATCATCGCCGCCAATGTCACCGACCTGCTCGACAAGGCGGAAGACCCGGCGAAGATGGTCCGCATGATCATCCTGGAGATGGAAGAGACGCTGGTTGAGGTCCGCGCCTCCGCCGCCCGCACGATCGCCGATCAGAAGGAAATGCGCCGTCACATCGTCAAGCTCGACAAGCTTCAGGAAAGCTGGACCGAAAAGGCCGAGCTGGCGCTGTCCAAGGATCGCGAGGACCTGGCCAAGGCCGCGCTGGTCGAGAAGCAGAAGGCCGCCGACATGTCCGAGCAGCTCCAGAGCGAGATCACGGTGCTGGACGACGCGCTGCGCGCCGCGGAAGAGGATATCTCGAAGCTGCAGGCCAAGCTGCGCGAGGCCCGCGCGCGCCAGAACTCGATCGTCGCCCGCCTGGAAAGCGCGCACACCCGCGCCAAGGTCCGCGAAGCCTATGCCGGCCAGAAGGTCGAAGAGGCGTTCTCGCGCTTCGACCTGCTCGAACGCCGCGTTGACCTGGCCGAAGGCCGCGCCGACTCGCTGCAGCTGGGCGCGCCGCAGAAGACGCTCGAGGAAGAGATCGCCGAGCTGCGTTCTTCAGAGAAGGTCGAGGCTGAACTTGCCGCGCTGAAGGCCAAGGCTGCCGGTTCGGAGGGCTGATACGATGGAAGACACGCTTGTCCCCATCATCGTCGTCGGCATCCTGTTCATCGGAATGCCCTGGATCATCCTCCACTACGTGACCCAATGGAAAAGGGGTGCCAGCATCACGCGCGAGGATGAAAACCTGCTCGACGAGCTTCACGACACCGCGCGGCGGCTCGAGGAGCGGTTGAACACCGTCGAACGGATCATCACCGCCGATAATCCCAACTGGAAATCGGGCGACATCGAAGGCCCGACCACCATCACCCGGCTGGAACAGCGCCGCTGACCGGCGCTCCACCATCAAACGCATCGCACAGGGAGAGACCGAAAATGTCCGCGAGCCGCACAAAATTCTACCTCGACAAGCAGAACGCCAAGTGGCTGGGCGTCTGCTCGGGGATCGCCGATTACACCGGCGTCGACGTCACCTGGGTCCGCATCGGCACCGTGCTGCTGACGCTGGCGGGTGGCTTCCCCTGGACGCTGATCGCCTATTGGGTCGCGGCCTGGGTCGCCAATCCCAAACCGCTGGGACTCTATGAAAGCGCCGAGGACGCCAAATTCTGGCAAGGCGTGCGCCAGTCGCCCGCGCGAACCACGCGCGATGTTCGCGCCAAGTTCCGCGACATCGACCGGCGCCTGGCGGATGTCGAGCTCTACTATACGAGCCGTAACACGCGTCTCGCCGATGAAATCGACAGCCTGCGTTAAGCAAGTGCCTGTCAACAGGGAGGAAAACAATGTTTCAGGGACCGGGTTTCATCGTCGCGATCGTCGCGATCTGCATGGGGGGCTGGTTGCTCTCCACCTGGATCAGGGCGAAGCACGGCTATCCGATCGAGAACGAATGGGGCGGCACCGTTGATCGAAAAGACCCCGACGCTGATCGAAAAATCGAGCTTCTTTCGCACGAAAACGAGCAGTTGAAGGGCCAGATCACACGGCTTGAGGAGCGCATCGCGGTGCTTGAGCGGATCGCCACCGACCCCGCCGACCGGACCGCCCGCGAAATCGACGCATTGCGCTGAACATGACAGCCCTGGGAGCAATAGGATGACGTCGACCACCTTTCTTCTCTTCTTCGTGATCGTGGTGGGAATCCCCGTAATCGGAGGCATTGGCGCCAGCATCTTCCGGCACTGGATCAAGCTGAAGGAAAAGCAGCTTGACCACGCAGCGGCAATGGCAGCCGACAAGGCTGCGGCGCAGGCCGCCCATATAGACCGGCTGGAACAGCGCGTCCGCGTCCTCGAACGCATAGCGACCGAGGGCAACGCGACGCTCGCACAAGAAATCGAACTGCTCCGCGACGAGCGGCTCAACTAAGGGATTGAGTGGAAAATGAACGAGAAGCTGACATTCATTCAGGGCCTCTTCCCCCTGATCGCGATCATGGGCGTAGCCGGTGTGGCGGGATGGGTCATCACTACCTGGCTCCGCATCAAAAACGGCTATCCGCTCGACGGCGCATGGGGTCAGGCGGTCTATCCGAGGAAGAACGAAGAGGCGATCGAGCGCGTGAAGCTGCTGACGCAGGAAAACGCGCAGCTTCGCGCCGAGATTGGATCGATCAAGGACCGGCTCGCTAATGTCGAGCGGATCGTGACCGATGAAGCCCATACGCTGACGCGCGAAATCGAAACGCTGCGCGGCAAGAGCAACTGATTGAGATTTGACGGTTCAGGGAGACAGTAAATGTTCGACAATCCTTTCTCGATGGTCGTGGCGATCGTCTTCATCGTCACCATCGGCGGCATCCTCCGCGCCCGGTACAAGGTGGGCAAGGACTGGAAGGGCAATGACATGGTCCTTCACGATCCCGACACCCAACGCCTGCGTGACGAGGTGAAGGCATTGAAGGAAAGGGTTGCGGTGCTCGAAAGGCTCGCGACCGACAACACCAGCGCGCTCGACCGGGAGATCGAGAAACTGCGCGAACGGGACCGGGCCTGACGCCCGGCCCCGCCAGGATGGGGAAAAACAATGACCGACCCGACTTTCTACCTGACCATCGCGCTTTCCGCGCTCGCGGGGATCGGCATGGTAACGGCGGCGGCGCTGCGTGGATGGCGCGGCTGGCTTGACCTCAAGCGCGCTGAACTTCAGCAGGCCCGGCTCGAGGCGCAGCCGACTACGGCGGGCTCACGCATCGAGATCGCGGATCTGAAGGAACGGATTCGCAAGCTCGAAGCCATCGCCGCCGGCGTCGAGCTTTGAGCGCCGAACCCAAGGCGGCGGGCATGTTCGGCTGGGCGGAGCGCCGCCCTGCCCCACGCGCTGCTCAGGTTTCGTGCGACGCAAGTTCCTACCGTCATTGCGAGGAGCGTAGCGACGAAGCAATCAAGCCCCTGACGTCCGGCATGGATTGCTTCGCTGCGCTCGCAATGCCGGCCAACCAGACCGAAAGACGCTAGACCGCCCCTTGCATGCCCTGCTAGCGCGCACGACATGACCGTTGTGAACGCCATTACCGAAATCCAGGAAGAGTATGAATTCCTCGACGCCGACGATCGCTATCGGCTGCTGATCGAGCTCGGCCGCGCGCTCGAGGACATGCCCGACGCGCTCAAGACCGACGCCACGCTGGTGCGCGGATGTTCGGCGGCGGTGTGGGTGTATCCGACACGCATCGAGGACGGGCGCCTGCACTTTCTGGCCGACAGCAACGCGGCGATCACCAAGGGGATCATCGCGCTCATTCTCCAGATCGTTCAGGATCGGACACCCGCCGAGCTGCTCGAACTCAGCGTCGAGGACGCGCTGGAGCCTTTCGACCTCCGGAACCAGCTCAGTTCCAACCGTACGCAGGGCATTCCCAACATGATCGCGCTGATCCGCCAGACCGCCGAGCGCTACGCCACCTGATCCTCATTGGCGTCCTGATCCTCATTGGCGTCGGCTAGCGGCCCGCCGGGCCTGATTTCCGCATTGCGCAACTCCATCCGGCGCGCCTGCCGCGCGAGCGCGATCCAGCGTTTGGCCGCGATGACGAAGCGGAGCCGGACGTTGGGGAGTGGCGAAGCCTGCGCCTCGGCGAGCGCGCGCGATGCGTGCTCCGCATAGACCTGGCTCTGCGCCAGCGGCGAAGTGTCGGGGGATGATCCGGAATCTGGCATCGCCGCTCCCGCAAAGAGGAGGGCCATCCCGGGTCGCAAAGGATGGCCCGCCCTCCCGTGGTCATGCCCCCGGGTCAATTGGGGCGCCGCGAAACTGGCACAGCCTGCGCTGATCCCGATTAACCTCGATCAAGCCGCTCAAAATTATTCTGCCTTAGTTGCGCTTCTGGCGATACCACTGGCTGCGATGGCACCCGGCGGGCATCCGTGCGTTGTCGAAACGATTGAAACCCATAGCTGCGGAAAGGGCCGATCTTGATCGAGGTGACCGCGAAATTCCTCGAACGCCGCCGACGCGATCGCTTGTCGGAAGCGGAAAAGCAGGCGCTGGAGGACGCCGTCGCCGAAGTGCGTACGCTTCCCGCGCGCCATGTGCTCGTGCGCCAGGGCGATATCGTGACGCGCAGCACGTTGCTGGTCGAGGGGTTCATGTGCCGCTATATGGACGGGCGCGACGGGCAACGGCAGCTCGTGGCGTTGCATGTGCCCGGCGATTTCGTAGACCTCCACGGCTTTCCGCTCGAGCAGCTCGACCATGATGTCGCCACGCTCTCAGCGGCGAAGGTGGCGACGTTTTCGCGCGATACCTTGCTGACCCTCACGCGCAATCATCCACACCTCATGCGGATGCTGTGGTTCAGCACGCTGCTCGACGCCGCGATGCACCGCGAATGGATCTTCAGTCTCGGCCGGCTGGGGGCACTGGGACGCGTCGCGCACTTTTTCTGCGAGGTATATGTTCGCCTGCATCTGGTCGGGTTGTCCGCCGATTACCGTTTCAAACTGCCGATCACGCAATCGGATATCGCCGAGGCGTGCGGGCTGACCCCCGTGCATGTGAACCGCGTGCTGCGTCAATTGCGCGACGAGGGGGTGCTCGAATTCCGGGGGGGCGCCGTGCACATCGGCGACTGGCAGCGACTCAGGCAATATGGCGATTTCGACGACGCCTATCTCTATGTCGACGGCACGCCCGACTAACGACGGCGCACATGATCTAGATTAGTGCGCGCGCGTCGCTCCCTGCCTAAAACGCCGAAATCGCGGGAGAGACGCCGTGCACCGAATCGACGACCACGATTATTATCTGCGCCGCGAACGTGAGGAGCGCCGGCTGGCGCACGCGACTCGCGACCAGTGCGTGCGCAAGATCCATATCCGCTTCGCCGATGAATATGCGCGCCGTGCCAAGCGGATCGCGCCGTATTGATGCGCTAATCCTTCGCCAGCTCCAGCTCTGCCAGGATATCCGCGATTTCGGTTCCCGGCCTGACCAGCAGCCATTCATGCGGGTGGCGGCCATCGACCACCGTCACCGCGTGCCTGGGGCAGACGCCGAGGCACTTGACCTCGACGACGCCCGCTGCGGCCTTGCGCCCCTTCTTGCCGCCGATTTCCTTCTTGAGCGCTTTGGCGAGCGGCGTCTTGCCCTTGGGTCCGAAGCCCCCGCGCTGACGCTTCGAGCATTTCCGGCAGACGAGCAGGGCGGTTTCCCAATTGGATCGGACGTGGCGCGTCAACGCGGGCGCCGCTCCTCGGCCCTGCGGAGCACCTCGAACGCGGCCTGGATCGCCTGGAAGCGCACCGCGGCCGCGGCGTCGCCGGGCTTCACATCGGGGTGATTTTCCTTGGCGAGCCTGCGCCACGCCTTTTTCACGGCCTCGAAATCGGCATCGTCGTCGAGCTCGAGCGCCTTGAGCGCATGAAGCTCGTCGCGCGAGCGGCTGCCGTCGCCCGGGCCGCCCCAGCCATAGTGCTGCGCTTCCTTGAAGCCGGAGAAATCGGCGCGCTCGCGCGCCTCGCGCGCCGCTGCCTCCTCGGCGGTAAGCCCCGCGAAATAGTCCCAGTTGCTGTTATATTCGGCGGCGTGCTGCTCGCAGAAATACCAGCGCTCGGGGCTGTTGGGCGCCTTGGGCGCGGGGCGGTCGCCGGGCTTGTCGCACCCGTGCCGGTCGCACAGCCGCACCTTCGTCGCCTCGCGCGTCGCTTCATAGCCGCGCCAGCGGGGAAAACCCCAGTCATAGGATCGGGAGGAACGGGCCATTGCAGCCTACATAATGGCACGTTCGCCTTGCACAAGCGCGAAGCGGCGACACGGACTCGGCTTCGCGGCGAAACCCGCCTTACAGCACGTCCGTCAAGATCGCCTACTATCCCCCATGACGCCGATAGGTCACCCGCTGCATCTTTCCGCCACACCCGAGCGTCTGCCCGGGGCGATAGCTTGGCTCATACTCGAAGCGCCTGAAATAGCCCGCGGTTACGTCGCCGAACACAAACGGTGGATAGGCGAACAAGGCACGGTGATTCATCGTCTTGCCGTCCGCGGCGATGTCGAACTGGACGGAGGTCCAGCCACTGAAACCCCATGTCAGCGCCTCCTGCGGAAAATCGGTGTCGCTGATGCTGCCTTTCTTCAAGGCGGGCGGCGCGTCGACAAGCGCGCACTGGTCCGACGAAAGGCCACTGAGCTTGAAAGTGGCGCGCGCAGCCTCATCATCGCCCTGGCGAAACTGCTGCGAGGCCAGCCGGATCAATGCCCCCACACGAAAAGAATCGTTCGTGGCAAGCCCGCCATCATTGATCACCGAACGCAGCAATGCCTCGTCGTCCGTGTCCCATTTCTGGCCACGGCTATCGACCAGCATGAGACGCAGTGCAGCGCGCGCAACGGCATCTTTTTCGATGCGCGCGTCCTGCATCGCTGCTTCGATCGCACGCCCGTAGCTCGTTGCGCTGCGATCGGCGCTCGCCGCGCTGGCCCATAGCAGGTGTGACAGATAAAGCCGTGCAACCGGCGGCGCGTCCGAGGCATCCGCGATCATCAATGCCCGCTTCGCATGCACGAGCGACTCGCTGGCACCCAGCGCCGACGAACCGGCCAGTTCCGCGAGGACTGGAACGAGTTGAAGCGCGTTGGCGCCGGATGCCGCCTCGCGACGGCCCAGCTCGGCCAGAAGTAGCGGGAGGCGTCGGGCATTCGAGGTCGCCTCGATCCTGACCGGATCGACCGCCTTTTCGGTGAGCCAGGCATTGAGCCCGGGACGAAGCAATGACGGTATCGACGGACGTGCAGACACTGTGGAGCATCGCATTTCGATACGCGTCAACATCCGGAATAGCGGTGGGATGTCCCTGACCTTCTCGGGCGCCCAGGACCAGTCGGCCACGGCGCGCGCGAATTCGAGCGCGCTGGCGCCACGCCGCGAGGAATAGACCGGACGCGGCGCTACCACGCTGCCATCGGTGCCGATGCCGAATTCCACGACGCCAACGTCATCCGGTCGGAGCCCGTCGGGGCCGCCGCATGGCGGAGCAGGCGTATCGGGGCCCATCACGAGCCCATCCTTGGGCAATCGGCCGGCTCCAGTATAGGCAAGATATCTGCGGGCGCGCTCATCATCCCCGGCAAGCATCGCTGCGATCGCGTAGTCGGACCGCGCGATAACATCGTCCTGATCGACCCTGAGCGACAGCCCGCCCAACGCCTTTACCGATCTGTCGAATTCCGACTGAGCTTCCTTGAAACGGCCGAGATTGAGCAGCACGCGTCCCTTCATGTCGGCAAGCCGCGCCTCTGTCGTCTTGTCGGGTGACAGCGTGGTGGCGATCGCCTGCACGCGCTCGGCGTTGAGCAATGCGGAATCGGGATCGACGAAAGTACCGCTCTGCACCATCGCCACGATCGCGCGCACCTTGTTCTGCGGAGCATCAGCGAAGCGTTCCGCCTCACGATAGCGCGACAGCGCGCTGGCGTAATCGAGCGCACGGGAATCCATGTTACCGAGCAGCATGAGCGCCAGGAAGCGGTCGTTACGCAGGCTGGCGTCGTCGGCCGGCAGGTCCGCAAGTCCGGCCTTGACCGCGGCAGCAGCCTCGGCATCGCGCTTGAGCTGGTAGAGCGCTTCCGCCTTGCGAACGCGCACGATCGCAAGGCTGCGTCGATTTTTGGTCAGGCGCGGCTCAAGCGCGTCGAAACCGGCAACCGCGTCCGCCCATTTCTCGGCTTTGAGCGCCTCACTGGCCGCGTCGAATTGCTGCTGGATGCTCGGCTGCTGAGCCACCGCCGAAGTCGTCAGCACGGCTGCGCCAAGGAAGGCCGCAAAACTCTTCATAATTCCCCCTGAGACGTTTTCGCCCCAGAACGACTTTAGTGGAACAACATCATGATCTGGAAGTAGAAAATTGAATGCGCCAGAGGGCCTATAAGCCGGGTTCTGTCCACCCGCCTGCGCGGGCTGTGCGGCCATTCCTCTAGGACGCGGATTGCTCCGCGCCTCAAGCAACCAACCCGGGCGACGGGCCGGAAAAAGGCCCATGTGCCGCCCCTATTCGGTCTTGCTCCCGGTGGGGTTTACCATGCCGGTTCCGTTGCCGGTCCCGCGGTGCGCTCTTACCGCACCCTTTCACCCTTGCCGCGCCGAAGCGTGGCGGTCTGCTCTCTGTGGCACTGTCCCTGACCCCAGCCTGCGCTCGGGCCGCCGGGCGTTACCCGGCACCGTTTTTCCGTGGAGCCCGGACTTTCCTCGCCTCCTGCACGCAGGAGCCGCGGCCGCCCAACCCTCTGGCGCGTTGCGAGATAGTCCCAATCACTGCGAATGCCAAGCTCAGCCCTTTTCGAAGCCGTGCATCCGCCGTGCCCATTGCCACGCGATCACCACGCCCTTCATCGGCTGGATCAGCAACAGCGCGAACACGCCGCACAGCATCGGCCAGAACAACATCTGGAACAGCATCGGCGGGTCGAGGAGCAAATTGACCTCGATCACGATCGGCACGAGCAGATGGCCCAGCAGCAGAATCACCAGATAGGCCGGAAAATCGTCAGCCTGGTGATGTCGCCAGTCCTGCCCGCACGAGGGGCAGCCCTCCACCGGTTTGAGGAAGCGCGCGAAGAGCCGCGCCTCACCGCACGAGGGGCACTGGCCCTTCAGCCCGCGCAGCGCGGCCTGACGGAGATTGCGGTCGGACATGGCGGCGCTCCTACCATGGTTGACGCGCTGGCACAAATATTAGTATTGACGTTTCATACATCAGGAGTGATTTAAATTATTACATCAAGCCAGCTTCGCGCGGCGCGCGCGCTTCTGAGCCTCGACCAGCGCGAGCTCGCCGAGCGCGCGGGCGTGTCGCTGCCCACGATCCAGCGCATGGAAGCATCCGAGGGCGTGGTGCGAGGGGTGATCGACACGCTGATGAAGGTCGTCGAAGCGCTGGAGGCGGAGGGGATCGAGCTGATCGGCGAAAACCGGCCGAGCACGGGCACTGGCCGCGGCGTAAGGCTGCGCGATCCCGCGGAGCGGCGGCGGCAGCCGGGGGACTGAGGCGCGGTGCCGATGTTCGAGACCATGGCCGACCGCGCCAACGCCCGGCGCAAAGCTGCGGACAGCGCGCCGCACGAGCCGGGTGGATTTACCCCCAAGCTCTTCACAGTGCTGCGCGAGGGCTATGGTCTGGATCGGCTCCGCAGCGATGCCTTTGCCGGGCTGACCGTCGCGATCGTTGCGCTGCCGCTTGCCATGGCGCTCGGGGTCGCCTCGGGCGCGACCCCCGACAAG
Source organism: Sphingobium sp. FW306-1B-F04DB (assembly GCF_058781925.1). Lineage (NCBI taxonomy): Bacteria > Pseudomonadati > Pseudomonadota > Alphaproteobacteria > Sphingomonadales > Sphingobiaceae > Sphingobium > Sphingobium sp. FW306-1B-F04DB. Next base: position 400,599 of record NZ_JBYSXE010000001.1, read on the forward strand.
GGGCTCATCACCGCGATCGTCGCTGGCCTCTTCATATCGCTGCTGGGTGGTTCGCGCGTCCAGATCGGCGGACCGACGGGCGCGTTTGTCGTCGTGGTGTTCAACGTGATCGCCGCGCATGGCTATGACGGACTGGTGCTTGCGACACTGATGGCCGGGGTGATCCTGATGGCGGCGGGCTATATGCGGCTCGGGCGGCTGATACGATACATACCGCATCCGGTGATCACGGGCTTCACCGCCGGGATCGCAGTGATCATCGCATCGAGCCAGATCAAGGAATTCCTGGGCCTCGCCATCGCCGACCTGCCCGCGGACTTCGCACCCAAGTGGATCGCCTATGCCGAGGCGGCCGCGACGATCAATCCGGTGACGACCGCGATCGGCCTTGGCAGCCTTGCGCTGATCCTGGCGTTGCGCAGGCTTGCGCCGAAGCTGCCCGCCTATCTGATCGTCATCGTGCTCGCATCGGCGGCGGTGGCGCTGCTCGGCCTGCCCGCCGAGACGATCGGATCACGTTTTCCCGACATGCCGCACGGGCTGCCCATGCCCGCCCCCCCTGCATTTTCATTCACCAAGGTGCAGGAGGTGGCGCCCGCCGCCTTCACGATCGCCTTCCTCGCGGGGATCGAAGCGCTGCTGTCTTGCGTCGTCGCCGACGGAATGACGGGGTTCCGCCACCGATCCAATCAGGAACTGATCGGCCAGGGCGCGGGCAACATCGCATCGGCGCTGTTCGGAGGGCTGCCCGCGACGGGCGCCATCGCGCGGACCGCCGCCAATGTGAAGGCGGGCGGACGATCCCCGGTCGCCGGCATGCTCCACGCCGTTTTCCTGCTGATTTTCATGCTCTTCGCGGGCGACCTCATGCGCTTCGTGCCGATGGCGGTGCTCGCAGCAATCCTGCTGATGGTCGCCTGGGGGATGAGCGAGGCCGAGCGCTTCGTCGCGCTGCTGCGCATGCCGATCGGCGAGCGTGGCATACTGCTACTGACCTTTCTCCTTACCGTGCTGGTCGACCTGACCGTGGCCATCGGCGTTGGCGTGACCATCGCCAGCCTGCTGTTCATGGCGCGGATGAGCGAGACGGTGACAGTTACCACGGCGCGCATGGACGAGAGCGAGGACGCCACCCAGCGCGACCTGCTGCCCGAGGATGTCGAGGTGTTCCGCATCACGGGCCCGTTCTTCTTCGGCGTCGCGGGCGAACTGCTCGACGCGCTCAAGCGAATGGGCCGCATGCCGCGCGCGATCATATTGCGGCTGGAGCTGGTGCCCTATCTCGACGCGAGCGGCACCGCGGCGCTGCGCGAGTTCGTGGCGCAGGCGCGCGCCGACGATACGGAAGTGATTCTGTCGGGCGTCCAGAGCCAGCCTTTTCGCCTGCTCAAGCGCAGCGGGCTCGGACGATCGGGCAAGCTGGTGCGCCATGCGCACGACTATGCGGCGGCGATCGCCATGACGCGGTCGAAGCGCGCCTAACCGTCGCGATCCCTAATCGTCGCCCTGCGGCTTGGGGAGCAGCAGCGCGAGCAGGATCGAGCGCGTCTCGCCATCGATCTCGCCATCGATCAGCTCGGGCCGGAAACGCCGCTGGAACGCGACGACCGCCGCCATGGGATCGGTGACTTCGTAACCGAAGCGCTCGAGCGCGAGCAGAAAGCCCGCGTCGGACCAGTTGGGGTCCATCAAATTCTTGGTCGGGCGCGGTAGTGCCAGCCTGTGCCGCGCAAGACGCCCCCAGGGGAAAAGTTCGCCGGGATCGCGTTTTCGCGCGGGCGCGATGTCCGAATGGCCGACGACATTGCCGCGTGTGATCTGGTAGCGCGCCATGATCTCGGCAACGAGCGGGATCAGCGCATCGATCTGCTCATCGGGAAACGGCCGATAGCCGAACTCATGGCCGGGATTGACGACCTCGATCCCGATCGACGCGCTGTTGATGTCGGTGACGCCGCGCCAGTGCGAGCGGCCGGCGTGCCAGGCGCGCTTGTCTTCGGGCACCATGCGGATGACCTGCCCGTCCTCGGCGACGACATAGTGCGCCGAAACCCTTGCGTCGGGATTCGCGAGTTGCGCGATCGCGGAGGCGGCGTCCTGCATCCCCGTATAGTGCAGGACGATCATCGACACGGGAAGCGCACGCTCGTCGAAATTGGGTGAGGGCGTCTCGATATACGCGTTCAACCCTGATGCTCCTTTGCGCGCGCGGTGCGGATCGTCACGATCGCGACGCCGACCAGTGCGATAGAACCGCCCGCGATCATAATCGGCGTGAGCGGCGTGGCAAAGAAAAGCGACGCGACGATGACCGAAATCACGGGGGCAGCGAGCGTCAACGGGACGACACTCGTAATCGGATGCCGCTGGAGCAGCCATGACATCGCGCCATGCCCGCAGATCGTCGAGCCGATCGCCGAAAAGGCGATCCAGCCGAAATCACGCAGGGGCAACGCAGGCAGCGCGCGGAGGATCTCCGGCTCCTGCCAGATAGTGAGCGGCAGCAGCACGATCGTGCCGACCAACCCCATCCATGCATAGATGGTGAGCACGGGCACCCCCGCCATACGGCGCTGGATGAGCGAGGACAGCGCCCAGATGAAGCTGCCGCCCGCGGTCAGCACGAGCCCGGGTACCTCACCCCCCGCCGAGGGATCGAAGACGAGCAGCACCACGCCGAGAAAGGACAGCGCTATCCCGCCGATGCGGATGATGTGGATGCGCTCGCCGAGGAAGATGACCGCGAGGATCAGCGAAAAGGGCACGCCGAGTTGCCCCGCGATCGCCAGCGCGCTGACATTGTCGGCAACCGCGAGCGACCAGTTGATGAAGATGTAGAAGATGCCGCCCGAAAGAATTCCGAGCCCGACCAGTTCGCGCATGCGGCCCGGCACGACCCTGAGCGCCGACGCACAGACGATGAAGACGATCGCCTGGCGCACCAATGCCGCCGTGAACGGCCCGGTGGCCTCGACAGCCATCTTCACCGCGATGATGTTGAGCCCCCACAGCACGTTCATCATCATCGCGACGAAGATGTCGCGCGGCCCGAATCCGGTGGGTTGGCTGTGTATCACGCGAGCGGCCATAGCCCAGTCGCGCATAAAGGCCAGCCCATCAACGGAATTTCGCGCGCAGGGCCGCAGCACCTGCTGTCGCGGTCAATCATCATCGGGTTCGTTGGGGCCGCACCACTTATAGTCATAGACGGTGTCGCGTTGGACGGGAGTCACGTTCCCCATATCGTCGAGGTCATAATGCACATGTGCCGTCATGCGGAAACTGTCAGGCCCCGTTCGTTCGTATTCGTTTATCGTCCGGAAGATGTCATCGTCATTGCCTTCGATCGATTCGGTAATGCGATATTGGTCTGGGCCGACCTTTATGATCTTTTCGAATATCGAAGGCTGGTCCGCCCCCCATTCATGCCGATATCCTCGGAAATATTCGACCGTGGTCGAGTTATCCTCATGACATACGCGATCGCTGGCATACCTCCCCTGCCGGAATGGAAAGCCCTTGGCGGTCACATCAATTCCGCCAGCGCTGTTGTTGGGAGAGGCCGCTGCGTTCGAAGCAGCTGTCGCCGGCGACGACCGATTGCGTTCGGCGGAGGATTCGGAGCCACCACAGGCGGCAAGGCACAAGAGCGCTGCGGCCAGGCCGGGAAACCCATAGCGCGAAATCGTCATGGCGGCTCTCCCGCTTACGCGAACAGCGAGCAATGGTAGAACACCTCAGGGCAACCGCGCCAGCGGAGTCTGAGGCGTCGGCCACGGCAGATCGAAGGCGGGGCGCGGCGCCGATGCGAAGCGATCAGGCTGCCTTGATCGATTCTGCCGCCGCTGCGGGGCGATAGAGCCCCCGGAGCTCGCGTTCCGAGGCGAACTTGGCGGTCTGGCCAAGTACCGTCTCACCTGCGCCGAGCATCAGCACACCATCGGGTTCGATCGCCGAAGCAAGCCGGTCAAACGCCGCGGTGCGCACCGCAGCGGGGAAATAGAGAAGCACGTTGCGGCACAGGATGAGGTCGAAACGCCCCGGCATCGGGGCTTGTTCGAGGACGTTGTGCCGACGGAACCGGACGCGACGCTTGAGGTCGGCGCTCGCATACCAGCTCTCGCCCTCCTGATCGAACCAACGCATCATCATTGTGATCGGCAATCCGCGCTGGATCTCGAACTGCGAGAAAATACCGGTCTGCGCACGCTCGATCGCGCCTGAGGAGATGTCGGTGCCGAGAATGTCGACGGTCCAGCCCTGCCAGCGCGCGGGCGCATCGGCGATCATCATCGCGATCGAATAGGCCTCCTGCCCCGTTGAGCAGCCGGCGCACCAGATCCGCAGCCGCCGGCGCGACTCGCGCGCGGCGCGCAGCAGTTCCAGTGCCTCGCGATCGAGAAGCTGGAACACGCCGTGATCGCGGAAAAAGAAGGTTTCGTTGTTGAGCAGCGCCTCGATCACGCGGTCGGCAAGGCCATGCTCGCTTCCCTTGAGCATCGCCGCGACAAGCTGGTCGGTCGAGGTCATGCCGCGCTCGCGCAGCAGCGGCTTGAGCGACGTCTCGATCCGCCACACCCGGCTGGTCACGAGTTGCTGGCCCGTACGCGCCTCGAGCATTGCCGCCAGTGTCCGGATCGCGGCCGAATTGACTTCGCTCATTGGGCGACGCGCCTCTTCGCGAGATGCATCGCGATCGCTGCGGGCGGGAGCACCGCGGTGGCGATGCCCGCCTTTGCCACGCTTCCGGGCATCCCCCAAACCACCGAGGAGTCGATGTTCTGGACAAGCAGCTCCGCCCCTGTCGCGGCGAGCCGTGCGGCACCGACGCAGCCGTCACGCCCCATTCCGCTCAGCACCACACCGGCCGCGCCATCGCCATAGACCTCGGCGATTGAATCGAACATCGGATCGACCGATGGCAGGCAGCGCGATTCGACGCGCTGGCGGCTCAGGCGCACGACCACGCGCGCGCCATGCCGCTCGACGCAAAGGTGCGCGTTGCCGGGCGCTATGTGGAGCACGCCGCGCTCGACGGGCATCCCCTCGCGCGCAACCACCGCCTTGCGCCCCGTCGATCCCTGAAGCTGCTGCGCGAAAAAGGGCATGAAGACCTCTGGCAGGTGCTGCGTGATGAGGATGGGCACGTCGAAATCACCGGGCAAGGCGCGGAAGAATTCAGTGATCGCATGCAGCCCGCCCGTCGATGCGCCGATGGCAACGCATTCGATCGGCCCGAGATCGGCGCGCGGCTCGCTGACCGCCACCACCGCTTCGAGCGGCTGGGGTATGCGCAGATGGCCCTGCGTGGCGGGACCGCCCGCGCTGCCGAGCCGCATCAGGCGTTCGCAGAGGATTTCGGAGAAGCGACCACCAAAGGCGTTGCGGCCGGGCTTGGCCAGCGTATCGGCGGCGCCGAGCGTCAGCGCCTCGACCGTCGCGGCGGCACCGTCCTCGGCAAGCGCGGAGACGATGAGGATGCGCGCGCCGCGGCTCATTTCGATGAGTTCTGGAAGCGCGGCGATGCCGTTGCGCCCCGGCATCTCGATATCGAGCAGGATCACGTCGACGTTGTGTCGCTTCAGGCTCTCGAGCGCTTCCTGTGCGCTGGCCACCTGATCGACGATCGCGAAGGCCGGATTGTTCGAGATCATACGCGCAAGCACCGCACGGGCGACTGCCGAATCGTCGACGATCATCAACCGGATCTTGCGTTCAGCAACCTCGTTGTCCGGTTCATTGGCGTCGGTAAGGGGCTGGCTCGCCACAAATGCTCCGCTCAGGCAAGCCCGACGATCTGCAGCTTGCTCTCGAGCGTTTCGCGGTCGAAGGGCTTCATGACATATTCGTCGGCGCCAGCCTCGATGGCGGCGCGGATGTGCCCCATGCCGTTCTCGGTGGTGCAGAAGACGACCTTGGGCCGCACGGGCAGGTCGCTCTGGCGTAGCGCGCGAAGGAATTCCATGCCGCTCATGACCGGCATGTTCCAGTCAAGCAGGACCACATCGGGCGGGGTTTCAAGACATTGGTCGAGCGCGTCGCGCCCGTCCACCGCCTCGTCGACGGTGAAGTCGAGCGTTTCGAGAATGTGACGGGCGACCTTGCGGATCACCTTCGAATCGTCGACGACCAGACACTTCTTCGACATTGTTCCTGCAACCCTTTTGGACCTGTGAGCTTGGTCGAAAGACTGGATAGCGCGAAAGCGTAAGCGCCGGGTTAAGAACCGCTCACGCCGCGATCGCGAGATTGCCCGCGACGAGCACCGCCGGGTCGATCAGCAGTAGCGACGCACCATCATGATCGAGCAGCCCCAGCGACGCGCGTGCCCAGCCCGCGCCGAGCCGCGAGCGCACGGCCGCAGGCGCTCCCCCGATCGCGCAGACATCCTCGACCATGTCGACGACGAGCCCGTATTGGTGGCCGTCGAGATTGACGACGACGGTTGTGAGGACGGACGCGGGCTCGGCCGCACCAAGGCCGAGCGCGGCGCGCGTGTCGATCATGGTGATCACGCGGCTCCTGAGCGCGGCGAGTCCCTTCAAATGCGGTGGCGCAAGCGGAACCGTCGTGGTGTGCGTCACGTGCACGACCGAGTCGATCGCCGCTGTGGCAAACGCGACGCGCTGCCCGCCGATATGCGCGATCAGATAGAGATCGTTCATGCGCCTGCCCTCCCCCCGCGGCTGGCCTGAAGCGCGGTCATCAGCCCCGCGCGATCATAGCGATAGACGCTTTCCGGGTCCCCGTCGCGCGCGCCCATGTCATTGCGAAGCCTGAGCAGGCGACCCGGCGGAAGCGCCACATCGACGGGCTCGCTGTCGCTGGTGATCACGATATCGGCCGCCGCGGGCTCGAGATCGCCCGCAAAGGCGACGCGATAGCCCGCCGCCTCGACGAGCGGTCGCAGCACCTCGCGCGTCCAGATGTCGTCGCCGTTGGAGAGCAGGCAAACGGGCTTCTCGGCGCTGATCGCGGCGTTGCCCGTCGCTTCGGTGAACAGCCAATAAGGATCCAGGATCTCGACCTGGCGCCCGTCGACGAGCGCGACGCCCGCGACGATCCCGTCGGCCTTGGCGCGGACGATCTCGCTCGGCAACGCGATGATGTCGATGACCTCGTCGATCGCATAGGCAAGTTCGAGCGTGCCGTCGTTGAGGCGCAGCACGCCCACCGATTCGCGTTCGGCGATCGTATCGAAGCCGACCAGCGGGATGATGCGGTCTTCGATCGCAAGCCGCAGCCGGCCCGCGGCGAAGCGGATCTGGTTACCCGCAACCTCCTCGATCCGCTCGACCACGCCGAGACGGACCGCGCGTTCGGCGCCGTCGAGATCGCGGAACAGCAGCATCGAGACGCGCTCGCCATCCTCCGCGTCGCGCACGGCTTCCGTGGGCGCCACATCGTCGAAACTGATCGCGAGAATGCCCGATTTCTCGGCGATGCCGGCGGGATCGAGCAGCAGCATCGGACGCCCCGTGTCGGGCAGCGTCATCCCCGCATAGACGCCGGTCGCCATGATCGCGGGACATGAGGGGCGGATGACGAGTTCCTGATGATCGTGAAGCGCGCCGACGCTGATCGCGTAGCTCGCGCCGGTGCTGGGATTGAGGACGACGAGCGAACGGACGCCCTGCTCCTCGTCCTCCTCGAGCCCGAGTACCGCCTCGAGCGAAACGACCGGGATGCGCTGGTCGCGAATCCGCGCCACCTGCGCGGTGCCGACCTGTTCGAGCGTGACCGAACTGCTGTTCTCGCGCACGATCTCCTGGATCGCCGAGCGCGGGATCGCGAAATGCTGGTCGCCCGCGCTGACGGTGAGCGCAGGAATGATGGTGAGCGTCAGTGGCACCCGGATCGAGATCGCAAGCCCCTTGCCGGGCGCATTGTCGAGGTCGACGATGCCGCCGATGCGTTCGATATTGGATCGGACGACGTCCATGCCGACGCCGCGCCCCGAAATCGCGGTCACGCTTTTTGCGGTCGAGAGACCGGGCTCGAAGATCAGCGCCAGCTGCGCATCGCGCGATAGCTTGTCGGCGCGATCGAAGGTGACAACGCCCGCGGCGACCGCCTTGGCGACCAACCGGTCGGTGTCGATGCCGCGGCCGTCGTCGCTCACCTCGATCACGATCTGGTTGCCCGACTGGCGCGCCGAGACGCGCAGGCGCCCCGTGCCGGGCTTGCCCGCCTTCTCGCGCGCGGCGGGCGTCTCTATGCCGTGGTCGAGCGCGTTGCGGATGATGTGTGTCAGGGGATCGCGGATGAGCTCGATCATCTCGCGGTCGAGTTCGACATCGCCGCCATCGATCTGGAGGTCGACGCTTTTGCCCAGTTCGCCCGCAATGTCGCGGACCATGCGCGGGATCGAGCTGAACAGCTTCTCGATCCGCTGCATCCTCGTCCGCGTGATCGCGTCGCGCATGTCGCCGACACAGGTGGAAAGCCGATCGAACGACCCTTCGATCGCCGGGTCGACGCCCGCATCCTGCAGCCGGCGCGAAAGTTCGTTGCGCGCGAGCACGAGGTCGGACACGCCGCTCATCATGCGGTCGAGCAGGTCGAGCGAGATGCGGATGCTGCGCGTACTGCCGCGCATGACGGGAACCGCCTGCGCCTCGACCTCCACCGCTTCGGCGGGCTGTTCGGCACGCAACGCAGCGATCAGCAGATCGTCACCATCGGGAATCGCCTCGCCCGTCTCGATCGCCTCGGCAAGCTCGCCGATACGGTCGATGACCGCGAGGACCGCGCTCACCAGATGGCTGTCGGCGGCCCGCTTGCCGTCGCGCACTTCGGACAGCACGTCCTCGGCGGCGTGGCTCAGCTTTTCGAGGCGCGGAAGATCGAGAAAGCCGCAGCTTCCCTTGACCGTGTGGACGAAGCGAAAAATCGTGTCGAGCCGCTCGCGATCGCCGGGACTGGCCTCCCACGCGACGAGTTCGCCCGCGACCGCCTCAAGCGTTTCCCGGGTCTCCGCGATGAATTCAGCAAGAATGTCGTCCATGCCCCATCCGCTCCGGCGCGTATCGAGGCGCCGTCTTGCGGCAGAGCTGGTTAAAAAGCGGTTAGCCTTGTTCGTCAGGACAGGCGGCAACAATAAGGGCTGCCGGCATGATGGCACGACAGCCCTTTTCCCCATTTATCTCAGCGGCGGACCGCATTTTCCCGCCGGGGTCGGGGTGGAGAAGGCGGTCACGCCCGCCTCTTCGCGAAGCCGGCTCCGCGCATCAACGCGCCACGCAACGCTTTGAAATTGTTGACAATTATCTAGGCGTGTCAGCGTCCCGCGATGACCGCGCCAAAGAGCAGGAAGGGGTCCTCGGGCGCCGAGACCTGGATTTCCCCGCCGGTGTCGGTGACGATGCGATGGACGAGCCATGCGGCGGCGGCGCGCGGCGTCAAGGCGTCGTCCGCGACCTCGCCAAGCAGCGCCTTGCGCAGTTCTGGGTCGAGCACGAGCCGCGGTCCTTCGGCGCGGATGACGATCTCGGTACCCGCGTCGCTGCGTTCCGCGCCGACATCGAGCCGGCCCCCGCGAACCAGGGCATCCCCCGCGATGAGTGAAAGATTGAGCAGCACCTTGATCGCGGTCTTGCTGAGCGCCGCCTCGCCGACCATCCAGCCGAGTTCGATGCGGCCATCTATACCGAAAAGCCCCTCGATCGCGCCCTTGGCCTCGCGCGCGTCCACCTCTTCGCCGAAGCCGCCAGCGGCGCCAAAGGCGAGCCGGAAGAATTTGAGCTTGTTGGCCGAGGTCCGCGCGCTCTCAGCGAGCAGATCGAGGCAGCGCTGACGCATCTCCGGGTCATGCTCATCGGCGAGGAGTTCTAGGCCGTTGTTGAGCGCTCCCACCGGGCTCAACAGGTCATGACATAGCCGGGAGCAGAGCAAACTCGCAAAATCCACCGCATCGATCGAAGACATCCCATGCCCCTCGGGAAAGTAAGAAATTTTTTGCCCTTCTGGCGGACGCAGGACGATGTTGCAACCGGCGGGCTCACCCGATTTCGAGATCGACGCGCGCAAAGCGGCCGTGTAGCCCGTTGGGCGCGTCGGCGCGCCACAATGTCGCGTCGCCTGCAGCGACGATCATCCAGAGCTGTGCGGGCTCACCGGCGGCCGCCTCGGCATCGGTGCGCGAAGGCTCGGCGCGGCCGTTGGGATGGCTGTGATAATGGCCGATCCGCGTCGTGCCCCCCGCGCGTTCGGCGCGTGCCTGATCGAACAGCAATTGCGGATCGATCTCGAAGCGATTCTCGGCGTGCGGCGCCATATTGTGCGCGGGGCGGACATCGAGAATCTGGCCCGGCCTGCCGAGCAGCAGGCCGCACACCTCGCGTTCGGGCATCGCCGCCGCCTCGGCGCGAATCCAGTCGAGCAGTGATCTTGATATGCGCACGGCCATACCCACATTGTGCGCGATGAATCGGGGGATTTCCACTGTCGAGGCTCGTATTTCCGCGGATGCGGGCGGCTGGCGGCTGGACCGTGCGCTCGCCGCGGCGGTGCCAACGCTGTCGCGCGAGCGGATCAAGGCGCTGATCTCGGGCGGCAATGTCCGCAACGAGCATGGCGTGCTCGTGCGTGATCCTGCAATCAAGGCCAGTGCTGGCGCCGCGTTCGCGCTCGATATCCCCCTCCCGGAGCCCGCGCACAACGAGGCGCAGCACATCCCGCTCATCATCGCCTTTGAGGACGAGCATCTGATCGTCGTCGACAAGCCCGCGGGGCTCGTGGTCCACCCGGCCGCGGGCAATCCCGACGGGACGCTGGTCAACGCGCTGCTCCACCATTGCGGCGGCAGCCTTTCGGGCATTGGCGGCGTTGCACGCCCCGGCATTGTCCATCGCATCGACAAGGACACATCGGGGCTGTTGGTCGCCGCCAAGACCGATCGCGCGCATGAGGGACTTGCCAGGCAATTCGCCGCGCACAGCATCGAGCGCCGTTACCGGGCAATCGTGAGCGGGCGCCCCAATCCGGCATCGGGCACGGTCGACGCGCCGCTCGCGCGGTCTTCGCAGAACCGCAAGAAGATTGCGATCGTACAAACCGGCAGGCGCGCGGTGACGCATTATCGCACCGTCGAGATGCTGAAGGACGCAGCACTCGTCGAATGCAGGCTCGAGACCGGCCGTACGCACCAGGTGCGAGTCCATATGACGTCGATCGGCCACAGCCTGCTCGGCGATCCAGTCTATGGCCGTCCCAAGCCGGCACATCGGGCGGTGCTGAAGGAACTCGGTTTCCACCGGCAGGCGCTGCATGCGGCCCATCTCGGCTTCATTCATCCGATCAGTAGTAACGCTTTAGCCTTCGATAGCGAAATTCCTGTCGATATGCAGGAACTGTTCAGGGCATTACGTGTATAAGAGTCCAAGCGCAGTAGCCTCCCAGCGGGGCACTGATTCAGGGAGTATGTGAAGTCATGGCTGCCAACACCAACGTCCCCGCGACGATCCCCGCCTTGGGGGGTGAGCAGAGCCTCAACCGCTACTTGGCGGAAATCAAGAAATTCCCGATCCTAGCGCCCGAGCAGGAATATATGCTCGCGAAGCGCTATCAGGAGCATCAGGATCCCGAAGCTGCAGCGCAGCTCGTAACCAGCCATCTGCGCCTCGTGGCGAAGATCGCGATGGGTTACCGCGGCTATGGCCTCCCCACGTCAGAACTGATCTCGGAAGGCAATATCGGCCTGATGCAGGGCGTGAAGAAGTTCGAGCCCGATCGCGGTTTCCGCCTCGCGACCTATGCGATGTGGTGGATCCGCGCCTCGATCCAGGAATATATCCTGCGGTCGTGGAGCCTCGTGAAGATGGGCACCACCGCGGCGCAGAAGAAGCTGTTCTTCAACCTTCGCCGGATGAAGAACAAGCTCGACGCGTTCGAGGACGGTGACCTGCATCCCGACGACGTCCAGAAGATCGCGACCGATCTCGGCGTGAGCGAGGACGACGTCGTCAGCATGAACCGTCGCATGGCGATGGGCGGCGATACGTCTCTCAACGTGCCGATGCGCGAGGATGGCGACGGCCAGTGGCAGGACTGGCTGCAGGACAGTGATCCGCTCCAGGATGAACGCATCGCTGACGCCGAGGAAAAGGACGTACGCCATGAAATGCTTGTGGCGGCGATGGAGGACCTCAATGATCGCGAGAAGCACATTCTCGCGGAGCGTCGCCTGGCGGAAGAACCCAAGACGCTCGAGGAACTGAGCCAGGTCTATGGCGTGTCGCGCGAGCGCGTGCGCCAGATCGAGGTCCGCGCCTTCGAGAAGCTGCAAAAGGCGATGATGCGCATCGCCGGCGAAAGGCGCCTGCTGCCTTCGCTGGCGTAAATCCGGTCGATACGTTCCCGCCCGCGAGGGTGGGACGCAAGGTGCTGCGGCGGTCCGTTGCACCGCCCTTTTCTGAGTCTGATGGATGACGAATCCGGTTCGGCTTTGCTAACAGCCCGGCATGGCTAGATCTAAAGCGCGTTCGCTTCCCTCCCGTGTCACCTGGTGGATCGTTCGGGCGATCCTGATTTTCCTTGGCGTTTCAGTCGCTTGGGTGGTGATCTACCGATTCGTGCCGCCGCCGATCACCGCGACGATGATAGGCGACGTATTTTCGGGGCGCGGGCTGACCAAGGACTGGATGAGCCTGTCGCGGATGGACCCGAACATGGCGCGCGCCGCGATCGCGGGAGAGGATGGCAAGTTCTGCTCGCACCGCGGCTTCGATGCCGACGCGATCGAGGACGCGATGAGGCGCAACGCGCGCGGCGGCCGCATCCGCGGCGGATCGACGATCAGCCAACAGACCGCCAAGAACGCGTTCCTCTGGCAAGGCGGCGGCTTTTTCCGCAAGGGGCTCGAGGCCTATTTCACCGTCCTCATCGAACTGATCTGGGGGAAGCAGCGGATCATGGAGGTCTATCTCAACATCGCCGAGACGGGCATCGGCACCTATGGCGCCAATGCCGGCGCGCAGCGCTATTTCGGGCATGATGCGAGCCGCCTGACCCCGGTGGAAGCCGCGCGTATCGCCGCCGTCCTGCCGCAGCCCAAGAAGCGGGCGGCGATTTCGCCTGCAGGCTTCACGCGTCGCCACGGCAACCGCCTGGCGCGCTGGGTCGGCGTCGTACGCCGCGACGGTCTCGACAGCTGCCTGCGCTAAGGCGGGCTACTTCTTGTCGCCCGTATATTCGTCGGCAGCGCGATCGGCAGCGTCGCCGACCTTTTTTGCACCCTCGCCCACGTCCTGCGCTGCCTGCGACACGGCATCGCTCTGCCGTGCCTCTTCCTTGTTCATGCTGAACAGGAAAAAGGCCAGGATTGCGCCGAGCACAAGGGTCACGCCCAGCAGGATGCCACCCCCGCTGCGGCGTTCGATGACTGTGGTGGTGGTGCCGGGCGTGGCGCCCTTGTTTTCAGTGATACGCTCTTCGGACATGAAGCGACCCTCCTGATTATGCCATGGGCAACGCAAGAAGGTCGCGGATCGTTCCGCTTCAGAAAGGCAGCTTGAAGCCCGGGGGCAGCGGCAGGCCGCTCGTCATCTTGCTCATTTCGGCGCTCGAGGCGGCATCCGCCTTGGCGCGCGCGTCGTTGAACGCGGCGGCGACCAGATCCTCAAGCATCTGCTTTTCGGACGGATTCATCAGGCTGTCGTCGATCGACACGCCGATGATCCGGCCTTTGGCGCTCGCCTTGACCTTGACCAGCCCGCCTCCCGAGACGCCCTCAACCTCGATCGTGTCGAGATTGGCCTGCGCCTTTTGCAACTCTTCCTGAACATTCTTGGCCATGTTCAGGATTTCATCCAGATTTTTCATTGTACTAGAACCCTATATTGAAATTCGTTCGAGCGATTCAGCCGCGCACGACAGCCTTGTATTCCAGCAGTTCGGCTTCTGGAAAGGCGTCAAAGGCGGCCTTTACGATGGGTGTCGCTAGAATCGCGTCGCGCGCCGCCATTTCACGCGCCTGGTCCTGTTCGAGCAATGTGGGCTCGGCAGGTCCGTCGGGCGAGGCGATTTCCCAGGTTTCGCCGGTCAGCGCCTTGAGCGCGGATGCGAGCTCGCGGTTGAACTCGCTGGGCATCGGCTTTGCGGGACGGATTTCGAGCGCGGGCGGCGCATAGCGGATGAGCCCGACATAATCGTGGAGTTGCTGCGCCATATGCGCCTTGCCGCCATTTGCGAGCAGCTCGATCATTGCGGGGAAACTGGCCGGTAGCCGCTGCTGCACTGTCTCATGTGCCGGCGCGCTCGCAGGCGTCGCCGATGGCGTCGCTGCTACCGCCTCGCCGCTCGCCAGCTTCTTCATCAGCTCGCGCGGATCGGGCAGTTGCGCGGCGTGGATGACACGCAGCAGCGCCATTTCCGCGGACTCGATCGGCAATGCGGCGCGGACGACCTCGTCATGCCCTTTGAGCAGCAGCTGCCACAGCCGATGGAGCGATGCGAAGGACAGCTTGCCCGCCCATTCGACGAGTGCTTCGCGCTCCTCGTTGGACAGCGCGGGATCGTCGCTGCCGCCCACCTTGGCGAGCGTGACGCCATGGACCGTCTCGAGCAGCGACCGAAGAATAGCGACGGGATCGACGCCCAGATCATGCTGGTCGCGCAAGCCGCTCAGCACCTTGTGCGCATCGCCGGTCAACAACTCGCCGAACAGCCGGCGGATCGCGCCGCGATCGGAAAGGCCAAGCATGTCGCGTACTTGCGCCGCGGTGACGCCATGACTTCCCTCCATATCGGCATGCGCGATCGCCTGATCGAGGATCGAGAGACCGTCGCGTGCCGACCCTTCGGCGGCGCGCGCGATCAGCGCGAGCGCTTCGGGCTCGGCCTCGACGCCTTCGGCTTTGGCGACATTGCCGAAATGGGCGGCGAGCTTTTCGGCGGCAATGCGGCGCAGGTCGAAGCGCTGGCAGCGCGAGAGCACGGTGACCGGCACCTTGTTCACCTCGGTCGTGGCGAACAGGAACTTCACATGCGCGGGCGGCTCCTCGAGCGTCTTGAGCAACGCGTTGAACGCGTTCTTCGACAGCATGTGGACTTCGTCGATGATATAGACCTTGTAGCGCGCTGAAACCGCGGCATAGCGCACCGCCTCGATGATCTCGCGGACGTCATCGACGCCGGTATGCGACGCAGCGTCCATCTCGACCACGTCGATGTGCCGCCCCTCCGCGATCGCCACACAGGGTTCGCACACACCGCAAGGCGTGATCGTCGGCCCGCCCTGCCCGTCGGGCCCGATGCAATTGAGCGCCTTGGCGATCAGTCGCGCGGTCGAGGTCTTGCCCACGCCGCGCACGCCGGTCAGCAGGAATGCGTGCGCCAGCCGGTCGCGCTTGATCGCGTTGCCGAGCGTGGTGACCATCGCATCCTGCCCGATCAGCTCGGAGAAATTCTGCGGCCGGTATTTGCGCGCAAGGACGCGATAGGGCTGGGAAGATTCGGACATGGTGATCAGCCTAGCCCATTCCACCTTCGTCATGCCAGCGCAGGCTGGCATCTCCTGACGAAATCGCGGCTCAACAGACGAAAGATCCCAGCTTTCGCTGGGATGACGTCGCTATTAAAGTCCGTGAGAGGGTGGGAGCCGGAACGACCCGCAACGAATTCGTTACGGCTGCTTCCTTCCGGACCTGACCGGGTTGGCGAGTGCTGCGTCCGCCCGACTCCCGGGGGCCATATGGGCGATTCGCCCGCGCAAATCAACGCCCCTGCATGTTGCGGACTTCACCCGGGATCCGGACCGTCAGGCTTTCGAGGCTTTTGTCGAGCCAGATCTGGCAGGAAAGCCGGCTGTTCCGCGTCGCGCCCGCGGCGAGATCAAGCATGTCCTCTTCCATTTCGGAGGCCGGCGGAAGCTTCGCGAAGTCGGCGGCGTCGACGATCACATGGCAGGTCGAGCACGCCATCTGCCCCTCGCACGTACCCTCCAGCGGCTGGCCGTCATTCTGCGCGAGCGTGAGCAGATTGTCGCCGGGGGCGCCGGCCACCTCGCGGACGGTCTGCCCGTCCGCGCTGATGAAGCGCACGCGCGTCATGCCGCGATCGCGCCCTGGCGCTGGGCGGCCTCGATGATCAGCGACAGTGCGTGATCAAGTTCGTCGAGCGTGGTGTAGCGGCCGAATCCCAAGCGGATGCTCGACCGCGCCTCGGCCTCGGTCAGCCCCAATGCCGAGAGCACATGGCTTGGCCGCCCCGATCCGCTCGCGCAGGCGGACCCCGCCGACAGCGCGACCTCACGCAGCTCGGAGATCAGCCGCGCGACGTCGAGACCATTCAGACGGATGTTGAGGTTGCCACGGTAACGATCTGTCACGGAACCGTTTATATCCCAATCGGCCAAACGCCGCATCGCCGTGGTGGCGAGCTCCGCAATGTGGACCGCATCATGCCCGGCGCGCGCGCGCATCAGTTTTGCCGCCGCGCCGAATCCCGCGCACAAGGCGGGGGAGAGCGTACCCGATCGCAGGCCGCCTTCCTGGCCGCCGCCATGCTGGATCCGTTCGATCGCAACGCCGTCGCGCAACCACAGCGCGCCCACGCCCTTTGGCCCGTGGATCTTGTGTGCCGACAGCGCGACCATGTCGCAGACGTCGATCGACAGCGGCACTCGGCCAAAGCCCTGCACCGCGTCGCAGAAGAACAGCGCACCCTTTTCCCGCGCCATTTCGGACAGCCGGGTGATCGGCTGGATTACGCCGATCTCGTTGTTGACGAGCATCGCGGCGACCAGCGCGGTGCTCTCGTCGATCGCCTCCGCTGCCGCACCGAGATCGACGAGCCCGTCGGCATGGACCGGCAGCAGCACGCTCTCATAGCCGTGCGCGCCCAGCCACAGAGCGGTGTCGCGCACACAGGCATGTTCTGTGGCGATCGTCACGATCTTGCGGCGCTTCGGAGGCGACTTCAGCGCAGCACCCTGGATCGCGAGGTTTGCCGCCTCGGTAGCACCCCCCGTGAAGAGCAGCCGGCCGCCCGAACCGCCAAGCGTCGCCAGCACCTCGTCGCGCGCGACCTCGACCGCAGCGGCGGCTTCGCGCCCCGGCTTGTGCGGCGAATGGGGGTTGGCGAATTTGTCGCCGAGCCAGGGCAGCATCGCCTCACGTGCTTCGGGTGCGAGCGGGGCGGTGGCCTGATAGTCCAGATAGATCGCCTTGCTCATGGCCTTGCTCATGCCGCGCGCGCCCTCGCCTCGCGCGCTAGTCGCTGCCACTGCTCGATGAAGCGATAGACGTCGGCGCGGCTGGTGTCGGGGCCGAAGCTCACGCGAACGACCTCGCCCGCCTCCTTGTCGTCCCAGCCCATCGCGGCGAGCACATGGCTGATCTTGAGCGTGCCCGACGAGCAGGCCGAGCCCGCCGAAACCGCAATCCCCGCCATATCGAACTGGATGAGCTGCGCCGCCGAGGCCATGCCGGGCATGCGATAGGTCGCAATCGTCGCGAGCCGCAAAGTCTTGCGCGCGGCGATGATCCCGCCCGAGGCCTCGATCGCGCCGTCGAGATGCGCGCGCAGGTCCTCGGCACGGCGCACCCACGCATTGGACGCCTCGAGCGCGGCGGCGAAACTGAGGATCGCGGGCAGATTCTCGGTACCGCCACGATAGCCCTTTTCCTGACCGCCATCGGGCTCGATATCGCGCAGGTCGCGCACCAGCAGCGCGCCGATGCCCGGAGGTCCGCCGAGCTTGTGCGCTGAAATGGCGATGAGGTCGGCGTTGGGCAAAGCCATCTTACCCGCCGACTGCGAGCAATCGGCAAAGACGATGCCGCCCGCGCCGCGCACCACGGGTACCAGATCGTGCAGCGGCTGGATCACGCCCGTCTCGTTGTTGACCGACTGGATCGCGACGATCGGCCGCGCCGCGCCGAGCGCGCCGAGCCGTCCGACCAATGCGTCGCGGGCGACGGTACCGTCGCTTTGTACGGGAAGGAAGAACGCCTTGGGAACCGCGCGGTGGACCGCGTCATGCTCGACCGCAGAAACGATGTGCGCGTCGGCATTGGCGCGGCGCAGCGCGATGCCGATCGCCTCGGTCGCACCGCTGGTGAAGATCAGTTCATGCTCCCAGCCGAGCGCCTTCTTGATCCGTCCGCGCGCGTCCTCAAGCGCCGCGCGCGCGGCGCGTCCCTCGGCATGGGGAGAGGAAGGATTGGCCCAGCGCACAAGCGCGTCCGCCATCGCCTGCCGCGCCTGAGGCAGCACCGGCGTCGTCGCCGCATGATCCAGATAGAGACGGTCGGACACCGGATCACCCGTTTTGATTGCGAAACCCTGACCCGCTTCTATATAGGCTTGCACGTCCGTGCACAGCCTTTGCTGTTCGCATACCCATCTTTTCGCCCGCAGGTGCTATGCCCGAAGTCATTATTCCCGGCCCCGAAGGCCGTCTCGAAGGCCGTTTCAGCCCCCCGCCGCGTCCGCGCGCCCCCGTCGCCATGATCCTCCATCCCCACCCGCAGGGCGGTGGCACGATGAACGACCGGATCACGCAGGCGCTCTACAAGACCTTCCAGCGCCGCGGCTTCGCGACGCTGCGCTTCAACTTCCGCGGGGTCGGCAAGTCGCAGGGCACGTTCGACAACGGTATCGGCGAGCTTTCCGACGCCGCCGCCGCGCTCGACTGGGTGCAGAGCTTCCACCCCGAGGCGCAGACCACGTGGATCGCGGGCTTCAGTTTCGGCGCGTGGATCGGCATGCAACTGCTGATGCGTCGTCCCGAAATCCGTGGCTTCATCTCGGTCGCGCCGCCCGCGAACATGTACGACTTCACCTTCCTCGCCCCCTGCCCCGCTTCGGGCATCATCGTCCAGGGCGCGAGCGATGAGGTGGTGACGCCGAGCGCGGTGCAGAAGCTCGTCGACAAGCTGCGCACGCAGAAGCACATCACTATCCATCACGACGAGATCCCGCGCGCCAACCATTTCTTCGAGCACGAGCTCGACGACCTGATGCGCTCGGTCGACAATTATCTCGACATGCGGCTGGATCCCAACTGCCCGATCAAGTGACGTGCTGAGGCGGGCGTCTGTGGATGTCCGCCAGAGGCCGTGGGTGGTCCCGGGAAGCGAGGTCAGGGCATCTCCCTGCCGATAGTTGCCCTGACGGGAATGCCCGATGGATCAAATCCCTCGAGGCAGAAAACATTTATCCCCAGATAATCAGGGGTCACCCGTTTCCGGTGGAACGGGTAGATACCGCACGTCCGGCAGAAATAGTGCCGAGCCGTCCGCGTATGAAACTGATATTCGGCAAGATTGTCAGCGCCTGACAACAGTTCGAACTTGCTCTCGTGCACCTTCACCATGAGCGCGTTCTTCCGTGCGCAGATCGAGCAATCGCATGTGGTCAATTCGGGAAAGTCCGTCTCGATCGAAAACTGCACCGCGCCGCAATGGCAACTTCCGCGATAGGTTGCCGGTTCCCGGGTCATGGATGGCGCCACCTTAGCGACATGCACGACAGGCCCGCGTCGATCTTCGCGATCTCCGAGACATCCAGCGCAATCACATTCAACCCACGTGCAGCGATCAGTTCCGCGACCCGCGGATAGGCCGCGCCCACCAGCACCGTATCGTTGACGCGCAGCAGGTTCGCCGCGGCTTCCTCGCCCTCGGGCGTCACCAACACGTCGAGACCGGCAAACACCCCCGTCGCGGCAAGCGCTGGCGTCGCGACGACGCAATCCTCGGCAAGCAGCGACGACGCCGTCTTGAAATGGAGCGTGCCGGGGGGTGTCTCGACGATGCGCGCGCGGCGGCCGAGCCTTGCGGCCTGCGCGACGAAGGCCTCCGCGCCCGCGAGGTCGGTGCGCGCGGACAGGCCGATCAGGATTTCGGCGGGAGTGATGAGGATATCGCCGCCATCGGCAAAGCCGTCGGGCAGCGTCAGGACCTCATCGAAATGGCGCTTCAATGCCGGCTCGATCTCGGCGACCTCGCCCATCCGCGTCGATGCGCCGGGGCGGAGCAGGACAGCGCCTTCGGGCAGCACAAAAGCGGGGTCCTCAACGAAGATCGCGTCGGGATAGGCGTCGAGCGCGGGCAGCACGTCCACCACGACGCCCGCAGCCTCGAGCGCGGCGATATAGGCGCGGTGCTCGGCCAGCACGCCCTCATAGGACGGCATCTCGCCGCCCGATGCGCTGAGGCCGTTCACGACGCTCGGTGCGGGCGCGCGCACGATTGCGGAATCGAAGTCGAACACGCGCGCCATGCTCAGAGCGTCCAGATCATGACATTGGCGACGAACACGGCTGCGCAGACGATCATCAATATGCCCTTTTTCCTGTCCCCACCCGTCCGGATCATCCGCAGACCGCCCAATGCCAGCACAAATGCGGCGAGCATGAGCAGCGCCGGGCCCACCGAAATCGAGAAATGCGCGATTGCCACGAACAGCGCGTCCATCAGCGCGTGCCCTCAAGCACGCGCGCGAACACCGACGGATCGACATTGCCGCCCGACAGCACCACGGCGGTGCGCTCGGCGATCGGGACCTTGCCGGCGAGCACCGCGGCGAGCGCCACCGCCCCACCGGGTTCGACGACAAGCCGAAGCTGGCCGAACGCCACGCGCATCGCCTCGGCGATCTCCGCCTCGGTGACTGCGACGCCCTTCGCGCCTGAGGCCGCGAGCGGTTCGAAGGTGAGCGGCGAAACGCGCAGCGTCTGGAGCGCATCGCATGAGGTAAAGGGCGGATTGGGCTCCACGGGGACGATCTCGCCAGCCACGAGCGAGCGCGCCATATCGTCCCAGCCCTCGGGCTCGGCGATACGGATATCGGCATCGGGACACGCAAGCGCGATCCCCGCCGAAAGCCCGCCGCCACCGCAAGGAATCACGATCCGTTCGGGCACCTCGCCCACGAGCCGCTGCATTTGCGCGGCGATCTCGATGCCGACGCTGCCCTGCCCTTCGATCACCCAAGGATCGTCGAAGCTTGGCACAAGCACCGCGCCGCGTTCGGCCGCGAGCGCGCCCGCAATTTCCTCGCGGCTCTCGGTCATCCGGTCATAGAGCACCACGGCCGCGCCAAGCGCCCTGGTGGCCTCGAGCTTCCTGGCGGGCGCGTCGGAGGGCATCACGATCACCGCCTCCATCCCCAGCCGGCGCGCGGCCCAGGCGACGCCCTGCGCATGGTTGCCCGACGAAAAGGCGACGACGCCCGCGCCCCAGTCGGATGCATCGATGTCGGTGAGCCTGTGCCACGCGCCGCGCAGCTTGAACGCGCCCATCGGTTGCAAGCATTCGGCCTTGCACCACACTGTCTTTCCCCCGATTTCGAGCGGCAGCAGCGGGGTTTCGGGAACGATCTCCGCAACCTTTGCGGCTGCGCTGAGCACGCCCTGGCGCGACGGTTTTCTGTGTGGACTTTGCCCTGTCATGGTACGTCCCTATATAGCCCCCAAATTTTCCGGCAAATGGAGACAGAATTGAGCAAGGTCCTTGTCATTGGCGCGGGCGGCGTCGGGTCGGTCGCAGTCCACAAGATGGCGATGAATACCGACATTTTCTGGAGCATTACGCTCGCGAGCCGCCGCAAGTTCAAATGCGACGCGGTCGCCGAATCGGTCAAGGAACGCACAGGCGTCACCATCGACACCGCCGAGATCGACGCCGACGACGTCGCGGCCACCACCGCGCTGCTCAAACAGATCAAGCCCGATCTCGTCGTCAACCTCGCGCTACCCTATCAGGACCTCGCGATCATGGATGCGTGCCTCAACGCGGGCGTGAACTATCTCGACACCGCGAATTACGAGCCGCGCGACGAGGCCAAGTTCGAATATTCGTGGCAATGGGCGTATCAGGACCGCTTCAAGCAGGCCGGTCTGATGGCGCTGCTCGGCTCGGGCTTCGATCCCGGTGTGACCTCGGTTTTCACGAGCCACACGAAGAAGCACCTGCTCGACCGCATCGACACGCTCGACATTCTCGACTGCAACGGCGGCGACCACGGCCAGCATTTCGCGACCAACTTCAACCCCGAGATCAACATCCGCGAAGTGACCGCGCCCTCGCGGCACTGGGCGAATGGCGAGTGGGTCGAGGGCCCCGCGCTCAGCCACAAGCAGAGCTTCGATTTCGAGCAGGTCGGCCCGAAGAACATGTACCTCATGTACCATGAGGAGCTCGAATCGCTCGCGAAGCACTATCCCGAGATCAAGCGCATCCGCTTCTGGATGACCTTCGGCGACGCCTATCTCAAGCATCTCGAGGTGCTGCAGAATGTCGGCATGACGCGGATCGACCCCGTGATCTACGAGGGCAAGGAGATCATCCCGCTCCAGTTCCTGAAGGCAGTGCTGCCCGAGCCCGCCTCGCTCGGGCCGACGACGCATGGCAAGACCAATATCGGCACGATCGCGACGGGTGCTGCCAACGGATCGCAGAAGACCTTCTACGTCTACAATATCTGCGACCATGAGGACGCCTATGCCGAAACGGGCAACCAGGCGGTCAGCTACACCACGGGCGTTCCCGCGATGATCGGCGCCGCGCTGATGCTTCAGGGCAAGTGGAAGGGCGAAGGCGTGTTCAACATGGAACAGTTCGATCCCGATCCCTTCATGGACATGCTCAACAAGCATGGCCTGCCGTGGCAGGTGAAGGAACTTCCCGCGCCGCTGGCGTTCTGATCCAACGACAAACATTGTGTCATTCCCGCGAAAGCGGGAATCCAGACGATGCTGAAGAAGAGCTGGATCCCCGCTTTCGCGGGGATGACACGGCTATGTGGTGAAAGGCAGCCTGATGGAAACCAGAGCCGGCGATCCGGGCGCTTTCGCGCATTTCGACCTTGGGCGCGTGCCGAGCCCCTGCTTCGTCGTCGACGAGGCGGCGATCCGTCGCAACCTTGCGGTGCTCACGGACGTCCGCGATCGCGCGGGCGTAAAGGTCCTGCTCGCGCTCAAGGCCTTTTCGATGTGGTCGCTGGGCGACGTCGTCGCGGAATATCTCGACGGCGTCTGCGCCTCGGGGCTCTGGGAGGCCAAACTCGGCCGCGATCACTATCACGGCATCGTCGAGACCTATTCGGCCGCATACAAGGCCAAGGACCTGCCCGAAATTTTCCGGCTTTCGGACACCGTCGTCTTCAACACCCCTGCGCAGCATGCGCGCTTCGTCCACGAGATCGCGGCTGCGCGCGCGGCGGGCGAGACGTTCGATCTCGGCTTGCGGCTCAACCCCGAGCACAGCGAGGGCGAGGTGCCCAAATATGATCCCGCGCAACCCGGATCGCGGCTCGGCTTCCCGGTATCGCAACTGCGCCCCGAGCATATGGAGGGGATAGACGGGCTGCACTTCCACACGCTGTGCGAGCAGGACTTCGAGCCGCTCCGCCGCACCTGGGAATCGCTCGAACCGAAGATAGCGCCCTATTTCAAGCAGCTGAAATGGCTCAATTTCGGCGGCGGGCACCATATCACGCGCGCCGATTACCAGCGCGAGGACCTGATCGCGTTCCTCAAGGACATTCGCGAGCGCACGGGGCTCACCATCTATCTCGAACCCGGCGAAGCAGTGGCGCTCGACGCGGGCATCCTCGTGGGCGAGATACTCGACACCTTCGAGAACGCCGTGCCCATCGGCATCACCGACATTTCGGCGACCTGCCACATGCCCGACGTGATCGAGGCCCCCTATCGCCCGGCGATGCTCGATGAGGCTGCCGAGGGCGTCACGATGCGGCTGGGGGGGCCCTCCTGCCTCGCAGGCGACGTGATCGGCGACTACACCTTCGCCGAATCGCCCTCACCAGGTACGCGCATCGCGTTCCTCGATCAGGGTCATTATTCGATGGTAAAGACCAACACCTTCAACGGCGTACCGCTTCCTGCGATCGCGCTGTGGAACAGCGAAAACGACTCGCTGAGGGTGGTGCGGCGGTTCGATTACACGGATTTCCGGGACCGCCTGTCCTGACAAGGGGCCGGCCTGCCGCGCGATTTGTCATCTAATTGCAACATTCCGCACAAATCGTTCAAAACGCACTTTACACCCCGCCCCCCCGATCATATATCGCGCCTCCGCTGCCCCATGGGACTTCCACCGCAAGGCAGCTTTGTTGGAAACTACCCACTGGAGGTCCCTTGAGTTGCACAAGCATCATAGCGCGCTGGGGCTAGCTACCGCCCTTCGTCCGGTTCAGCCGGTCACGCTCCTTCGTCCGCACGCCGCACAGCGTGCCGCCCGTTTCTTCGTCGAGAAGTTTCCGGGACGGTCGCTCTATGCCGTGAAGGCGAACCCGTCGCCCGACCTGCTCCAGATCCTCTGGGACAACGGCATCACGCATTATGACGTGGCGTCGATCGCCGAGGTACGTCTGGTCGCGCGGACGCTGCCCGAGGCCGAGCTGTGCTTCATGCACCCGGTCAAGGCCGAGGAGGCGATCGCGGAGGCCTATTTCACGCACGGCGTGAAGACCTTCTCGCTCGACACCACGGAAGAGCTGGAGAAGATCCAGCGCGCGACGCGGCACGCGAGCGATCTCACGCTCGCGGTACGGCTGCGCGTGTCCTCGGATCATTCCAAGCTCAGCCTCGCCGCCAAGTTCGGAGCTGATCCCGCTGAGGTCTCGCAGCTGCTGTTCGCCGCGCGCCAGGCCGCAGACACGCTCGGCATCTGCTTCCATGTGGGTTCGCAGGCGATGACGCCCCAGGCCTATGTCGAGGCGATGGAGCGCGTGCGCCAGGCGATCGTCCAGGCGGCGGTCACCGTCGACCTCGTCGATGTCGGCGGCGGTTTCCCCTCGATCTATCCGGGGATGGAACCGCCCGCGCTCGAGGCCTATTTCAGCGCGATCCACGACGCGTTCGAGAGCCTGCCGATCAGCTATTCGGCCGAGCTCTGGTGCGAGCCGGGCCGCGCGCTGTGCGCCGAATATGCGAGCCTGCTGGTCCGCGTCGAGCGGCGCCGCGGCGACGAGCTCTACATCAACGACGGCGCCTATGGCGCGCTGTTCGATGCGGCGCATGTCGGCTGGCGCTTCCCGGTCGATCTTATCCGCGAGGAAGCCAGCGAGACGCGTGACATGGCGTTCAGCTTCTACGGCCCCACCTGTGACGATCTCGATCACATGGCGGGCCCGTTCATGCTGCCCGCCGACACGCAGGCCGGCGACTATATCGAGATCGGCATGCTCGGCGCCTATGGCTGCGCGATGCGCACCGGCTTCAACGGCTTCGGCGAGACCGAAGTCTCGGTCGTCGACGACGAGCCGATGGCGAGCCTCTATCTCGAGGACGAGAACGAAGCCCCCGTGCGCAAGCCAGGCACAGTGGTGTCGATCAAGCGGCTTTGATCTTCAGGCCCGCGTCATTCGAGCGGAGCGAAGCAATCCAGCACAGCACCTCTGGATTGCTTCGCCGCTTCGCGCCTCGCAATGACGACTGCCATATAAGTTTCATTTGACTACCAAAACGGCGTGAACCACCCTCTCCTTCGAAAACGAAGGAGGGGTGTTTCTTCATGCACAGTCAGATCCTCGCGCCCGTGGTGGTGCTCGTCGCCTGGTCGCTCGTCATGTGGGTGTGGATGTACGCCACACGGATTCCCGCGATGCAGAAGGCGAAGGTCGTCCTTGATCGCACGCTCCCCCCCAGGGCGCTGACCGAGGGCCTGCCCGCCAATGTCCGCTGGAAGGCCGATAACTACAACCACCTGATGGAACAGCCGACGATCTTCTATGCGATCGCGCTGACGCTTGCGATGGTCGGCCAGGGCGATGGCATCAACGCGCAGATCGCCTGGGGCTATATTGTCCTCAGGATTATCCACAGCCTTGTGCAAGCACTTGTGAACAACATCATGGTACGCTTCTCGATCTTCGCACTGTCAACGCTGTGCCTGATCGCGCTGACGCTGCACGCGGCGATGACGGTGTTCGGGCACTGAGGCCGACGCAGCGACACGTGAACCGTTCGGTCCGGGAGCTTCGGAAGGCCTTGCCTCCTGACCCCGGGCCGATCCCGTCTTCTGCAGGGCCAAAGCCAGGCATTGCTTTGCGTCGCGGTTCACGGCCTATTTGGTCTTTGGTCGAGGAACTTGAGTCATGCACATAGGCCGACGCTACAAGTTCACGGAATTTCTCGTCTGGACGCGATGGGAATTCGGCTACCTCATCCTATGGTCGCTGCTCGTCACCTTGTTCCTCCAATTGTCGCAGTGGACCTTTCTGACGATACCCGCGCCGATATTGACGATCGTGGGATCCGCGCTGGCGATCATCCTCGGATTCAAGAACCAGCAATGCTACGCGCGCTCCAGCGAAGCGCTTTCGCTCGCCGGCCAGCTCATTTCGAACAGCTTCATCCTAGCCAACAAGCTGACTTCTGCGGTCGGAAAGATGGAGTCCGCGGAGGCCACGGCGCTTCTGAGGGAGCTGTTCTATCGCCACTTTGCCTGGCTCACCGCGCTGCGCTTCTTCCTGCGCCAGACGAAGGTCTGGGAAAACACTTTTGAAGCCGGGAATGCGCGGTTCCTTGCCCGATTGCCGAGCCCCGAAAGCCAATCCAGCCTCAAGGACGAGCTGGCGCAATATTTGTCGGATGCCGAATTGCAGAAGGTGATGTCACATCGGAGCGACAAGGAAGCGCTTATTCTTCACTGGCAGTATGAGGCGATACGCGATCTGCATCGCAAGGATCTCATCAGCGAATATATCATGATCGTGCTGACGGACGCGCTCGATGACCTTTCTCGTGTGCAGGGTGCACTCAAGCGTGTGAAAAGTTATCCCTACGCGCGCAATTTCTATTCCATCGCGGTTCTGCTGGTCGCGATCTTCGCAGCAATCGTCCCCTTTGGCCTCTTTCCCTATGCTCAGGATCTGGGGAAACCTGCTGGCATCGAGCATTGGACGGCATGGCTCAACGTACCATTTAGCGCGGTTGTTGGCTGGATTTTCGTTTCGCTCGAAAAGGTTGGAGAAAACTCCTCGAACCCCTTTGAAGGAGGGACCAACGATGTCCCCATTTCGTCCATTGCCCGCAGGATCGAGGTCGAGATGCGGTTCATGCTGTGCGAGGAGAGCGACCTCCCGCACCTCGAAGCGAAGCACGACATCTTGCTATAGGTTTCCCGGGGAGCTGGGTGTTGAGCATCAGCGCTCCCGGACGAACGCCGCCGCGAGTTCGACATGCGTCGACCAGCGGAACTGGCCGACGGGGGTCACGCGCTCGAGACTATAGCCCCCTTCGACCAGCATCTTCGCGTCGCGTGCGAAGGTGGCGGGGTTGCACGACACATAGGCGATACGCGGCGCCTTTGACGCGGCAAGCGCCCTGACCTGTTCCTCGGCGCCCGCGCGCGGCGGGTCGAGGATGATCGCGCCGAAGCGATCGAGCTCGGTGGTGGTGAGGGGGCGGCGGTAGAGGTCACGATGCTCGACGAAGACCGGCGCCTGTACGCGCCCGGCCGCGGCCTTCAGTGCAAAGGCCGCATCGCGTGCCGCCTCGGCTGCATAGAGTTTGCGCCCCTCGGCCACCGACAGCGCGAAAGTGCCGAGCCCGGAAAAGAGATCGGCGGCGGTGGGCGCATCGCCGATCGCATCGCGGACCGCGGCGATGAGCGCGGCCTCGCCATCCTGCGTCGCCTGAAGGAAGGCGTCATGCGGCACGCCCACCGTAACGCCGCCGAGGGTCACCGTTACCGGCTCGGGCTCCCAGCGCGTCTGGGGCCCGAAACCATCATCGAGTGAAAGCCGCGCAAGAGCGTGATCCTCGGCAAAGCGCGACAGCCCTTCCGCCGCGGCGAGCCCTTCCGCCTCGATCCCCTCGAGCAACAGATCCACGCCCTGATCGGTCAGCGCCATCTTCACGCCGGCGGCGCGCATCTCGCGCAGCATCGGGCCGAGCAGCGCGCGCAGCGGCGCGATCAGCGCGAACAGCGCGGGGTGCAGGATCGCGCATGCGGCCATGTCGACGATGCGATGGCTCTTGGCCGCATTGAACCCGATCAGCACCTTTCGGCCGCGGCGTTCGGCGCGCAGGCTGGCGCGCCGCCGGCTATTGGGCGGCGAGATATGCGCGGGCATGACCTTCGGCAGAGCGAGTTGCTGCCCCAAAAGCGCATTGGTGACGCGCTCGGTGACGAACTGTGCGAAGCTCTCCTCGTCGAGATGCTGGAGCTGGCAGCCCCCGCATTCGGGGTAATGCGGACATGCGGGCGGCGCATGATGCGGGCCGGGGATGATCGCGCCATCGGCGACGCGGTCCCCCGGCGCCGTCAGCGCGAAATATCGACCATCGGCGGTCACACCATCGCCGCGCGCAGCGATGCGGAGGATTTCGGAGGTGTCGGTCATATTGGCTGCCAGGGGAATCATCCGTTCGTGTCGAGCGAAGTCGAGA
Organism: Sphingobium sp. FW306-1B-F04DB; assembly: GCF_058781925.1. NCBI lineage: Bacteria > Pseudomonadati > Pseudomonadota > Alphaproteobacteria > Sphingomonadales > Sphingobiaceae > Sphingobium > Sphingobium sp. FW306-1B-F04DB. The sequence continues at coordinate 428,965 of NZ_JBYSXE010000001.1, forward strand.
CACGTCCCTCGACTTCGCTCGGGACAAACGGCTCGTGCCAACGACTGCTACAGGCAGGCTGCAATAGCGCCCGGCAGATACGTTGCAAGCTCATCGGCAATAAATGCGGGACCGGCACGCCGCGCCGCCTCGGCATGGAGCCACACGCCGGCCTCTGCCGCGCGCGCCGCATTCATGCCGCGGGCACGCATCGCAGCGATCACGCCCGCCAGCACGTCGCCCGTTCCTGCGGTCGAAAGCCAGGTCGAGGCGGGCGGCGCGACGGCGGCCGAGCCATCGGGCGCTGCGATCACCGTATCTGCGCCCTTGTGGACCACCACCGCCCCTGCCGTGCGCGCCGCCTCTACGGTGCGGTCGATCTTGCTGCCCTGTCCCTTGCCGAACAGCGCCGCGAACTCGCCGCCATGCGGCGTCAGGATCGCGGGCGTTTCCAGGCGCGCCAGCCGCTTCAATCCGACCTTGCCGAGCAGGTGGAGCGCATCGGCGTCGAGCAACAGCGATCGTCCCGACGCGAGCGCCGCGTCGAGCCGCCGCTTCGCAGCGGCATCGCGCCCGAGCCCCGGCCCGATCAGCACCGCGCCGATGCGATCGTCGTCGAGCGCCGCATCGAGATTGTCGACGGGCAGGTGGACGAGCGCATCGGGCCCGCCCGAGCCGCCATGGAGGCGCACATAGCCCGCGCCCGCGCGCATCGCCGCGATGGCCGACAGGCGTGCCGCCCCCGGCATCGCTCCCGCGATCACCGCGACCAATCCCCGGCTGTATTTGTGATCCTCCACGCCGGGAGCACGCAGCACGGGTTGCGCCAGTTCGTGGCCGCAGCTCTCGATCGCGATGCCGATATCGCCGACGATCACCGCACCGCAATGGCTGGCGGCGGGCTGGAGGCGGTGCGCGGGCTTCAATGAACCCAGCGCCACCGTCAGTCCGAAATGCGGGACGGGCGCGAGCAAGGTGCCGTCGTCAGTGGCAAGGCCGCTCGGCACATCGACCGCGATCGAAAAATGTGCGGCCCCGACCAGGCGCGCGAGCGGTATCGCGATCGCATCGTCGAGCGGGCGGGTGAGGCCCGTGCCGAACAGCGCATCGACCAGCACGGGTGCGGGCTCAGCCTCGGCCAGCGCCTCGACGGGGCCTTCCCAGCCCTGGCGCGCGTTGATTGCCGCTACGCTCCTGGGCTCACCCGTCGCCGCCACGCGCACCTTGGCGCCGCGCGCCTTGAGGTAGCGCGCGGCGACATAGCCATCGCCGCCATTGTTGCCGGGGCCGCAAAGCACAAGCACCGGTCGTGTTCCGCCGAAGCGCCATGCGGCTTCGGCGACCGCGCGGCCCGCACGATCCATCAGCTCGTCGACTCCGGTGCCCGCGGCGATCGCGCGCTCTTCGGCGGCGCGCATCTCGGCGGCAGTCAGAATGGGGCGCAAGATCGGCCTCATTGTCCCTTGATCGTCGCGGGTAGTCGGTAGCGCTCGCCCGCCAGGGTCACCTCGATACCGCCCTCACCGCGCACCGCTACCTGCGCCTCCTCCGCGCCGTCGGCAGCGATCACGCCGCGCCCGTCATCGACGACGCGCAACCGCCGGAAATGGCCGTCGGAGTGGCTGACGGTCAGGATCAGCGCCCCGTCCCCGTCCGTGCTGCGCGCGACTGTGCAGTCGCGGCGGAACGCCTTTTCGCCGGCCGCCGCGCATTCGATCCGGTTCGCATCGGCGGCGGATGCGCGCGCATCCTCGTCGCCGCCCTGCCCGCCGCACGCGGCGAGCAGCGATATCGGCAGGAGTGCGCTAGATATCCGCATAGATGTGCGTTTCGGCCTTTGCCCCGGGATGCGTCACCGCCCCCTTATAGGCAGGACCGACATTCTGCGCATAGCGCCACAATGCGCCCGACTGATAATCGTTGGTGCGTGGCGTCCATGCCTCGCGACGCTCGGCGAGCACCGCCTCGTCGACCTTGAGGTCGATGGTGCCCGCCTCGGCGTCGATCGCGATGATGTCGCCATTCTCGACGAGCGCGATCGGGCCGCCCTCGGCGGCTTCGGGACCGACATGGCCGATGCAGAATCCGCGCGTCGCGCCCGAAAAGCGGCCGTCGGTGATGAGCGCGACCTTTTCGCCCATGCCAAGACCGTAGAGCGCCGCGGTGGTCGAGAGCATCTCGCGCATGCCGGGACCGCCCTTGGGCCCTTCATTACGGATGACGACGACCTCGCCTTCCTGGATCTTGCGGTGCTCGACCGCCTCGAAGGCTTCCTCCTCGCATTCGAAGACGCGCGCGGGACCTTCGAACTGGAGACGGTGCATGCCCGCGACCTTGACGATCGCGCCATTGGGGGCGAGCGTGCCCTTGAGCCCGACAACGCCGCCCGTGGGCGTGATCGGCGCCTTCACGTCATAGATCACCTTCTGGTCGGGGTTCCACGTCACCTCTTCGATATTCTCGGCGATCGTCTTGCCCGTCACTGTCATCGGGCTGCCATGGAGCAGGCCGTTGTCGAACAGCGTCTTCATCAGCATGTAAACGCCGCCCGCGTCATACATGTCCTTGGCGACATATTTCCCGCCGGGCTTGAGGTCGGCGATATAGGGCGTGGTCCTGAAGATCTCGGCGACGTCGAACAGGTCGAAATCGATCCCGCACTCGCTCGCCATCGCGGGCAAATGGAGCGCGCCATTGGTCGATCCGCCCGTCGCCGCCACGATCCGCGCCGCATTCTCGAAAGCCTCGCGCGTACAGATGTCGCGAGGACGGATATTCTTCGCGAGCAGGTCCATCACCTGGCGACCCGCGGAGACCGCGATCTCCTCGCGGCTCTTGTACGGTGCCGGCGCCATGTTGCTGTTGGGCAGGGACAATCCGATCGCCTCGCCGACGCAGGCCATTGTGTTGGCGGTGTACTGGCCACCACACGCGCCGTGGCCCGGGCACGCCACCTTTTCGAGCGCATGAACGTCTTTCAGCGGGCACGCGCCCGCGGCGAACTTGCCGACGATCTCGAACACGTCGACAACGGTGACGTCGCGATCCTGGTAGCGGCCGGGCAGGATCGAACCGCCATAGACGAAGATCGAGGGGACGTTGAGCCGCAGCATCGCCATCATCATCCCCGGCAGCGACTTGTCGCAGCCCGCAAAGGTGACGAGCGCATCATAGCAATGCCCACGTACCGACAGTTCGACCGAGTCCGCGATCACCTCGCGGCTGACCAGCGAGCTCTTCATGCCCTGATGGCCCATCGCTATGCCGTCGGTGACGGTGATGGTGTTGAAGCGGCGCGGCATGCCGCCCGCCTCGTTCACGCCCTGTCGGCAGAAATCCGCCTGCATGTCGAGCGTGGTGTTGCACGGCGCGCTGTCATTGCCCGCCGACGCGATCCCCACGAAAGGCCGCGCGATCTCTTCCTCGGTCAGCCCCATGGCATAGTAATAACTGCGGTGCGGGGCGCGCTCGGGGCCGACCGAAACATGGCGGCTGGGAAGGCGGGACTTGTCGAAACTATGGGTCATGGGGGCTCCTTTGAGCGCACGCCTATGTCCCGAAAGCGCGCTCCGACGCAACCCCGTTGCGCGTTCGGGCGATAATTGGCGCGATTATGTCGGCCCAGCGCGCAATACCCGCCGGATCGGAGATCAGGTCCTGCCGCACTTCGATCCCCAGATAGGGAATGCCGTTCGCCTCGGCATGGCGATTCATCGTCGCGTTGAGCACCTTCCCCGAATAGGGAAGATTGTCCCCCGTCACGACGCCCGCCGCCTCGAAGGCGGGGACGGCGATGCGGGCGGCGCGGTCGTCATTGTTGTAGAGAATGCCGATCTGCCAGGGGCGCTGCTGGTCGGGGTCGCTCCTGAGCATCGGGGTGAAGCTGTGCAGCGACACGAGCATCGTCGGCGCATAGTCGGCGATGTGGCGCGCGATGTCGTCGTGATAGGGATGCCAGAAACGCCCGATCCGCGCATGGCGCTCGGCATCTCTCAGCCCGATATTGCCCGGAATCTCGTGTCCGTCGCTGCGCAACGGAATGATCGTGTTGTGATCGGCCTCGCGGTTGAGGTCGACGACAAGCCGAGAGACCGTCGCGAGCAGCGCAGGCGCGAACAGGCGCTCGGCGAGATGGTGGCACAGATCCCAGGTGCCGATGTCGATCGCCATATGCTCGCCGAGCAGTGCCTCGGGAATGCCGAGCGCGATGTCGTCGGGCACATGGTTCGATGCATGATCGACGATGATCAGCAGCCCCGAATCGGGGCTTCCCGCGACATGATGCGGCGTCACCGGCCGTTCCCCGGCTTTCGCTGCGCCTGCATGGCCGCCATCCTTTCCGCGAACTCCGCGCTGGCGAAGCTCTCCTCGAATGCCGCGTCCGTCGCGTCGCTCCGCGGCGATCCCTCCGCCGCCAGCGCGATCGAGCGCTTGAGCAGCGCAAGGCTGCCGGGTGCATTGCGCGCGATCTCGTTGGCCAGCATGTTCGCGTCGCTCCACGCGGTGCCGCCGGCGATCTCGACCAGCCCCATCGCGTGCGCCTCGCCCGCGTCGAAGGGGCGCGCGGTGAACACCATGCGCGATGCCTGTCCCCATCCAATCAGCCCCACCAGCCGCGCGATGTCTTCATGCGGATAGCCGATACCCAGCCGCGCAGGCGGAATCGAAAAGCGCGCGCCATGCCCCGCCACGCGGATGTCGCAGGCGAGCGCAAGTGCAACACCCGCGCCGAAACAGGCACCGTCGATCGCCGCGATCACCGGGAATGGCAAGGTCGCCAGCCGCTCGAGCGCCGTCCGCATGTCGGTACGCATGGCGCGTCGCGCGGCGGGATCACTGACGAGCTGGCCCAGATCGCCTAGATCGGCGCCCGCGCAGAACTGCCCCGGATCGTGCGAATGCAGGATCAGCACGCGCGGCGGCGCATCGGCGAGCTCGTCGAGCACCGCCTTCAATTCGGCCCATCCGGCCTGCGGTATCGCGTTGTGCGCCTCTGGGCGGTTGAGGCTGAGCCGGGCGATCGGCCCGTCGCGGGTGAGATCGAACATGGCGCCCTTACTGCCCGTCCGGCCCGCATTTGTCACCTGCCCGAACGGCATCGGGGCGGCCAACCCCGCGGTTCGCCGCCCCGACCATGATGCACGCCACGCGAGCGTGGATCACCGGCGGACGGGGCGCAGCGCGCCCGATCCGCTCGAATCGTCTGATCGCAAGCCCCGTGCCACCCGCGCCGAACCGCGAATCCCTGCGCTTCACCCGATATCCGGCTGTCCCGCCACGGGACTCGCGGGTCACCTCAGTGCGGTTTCGAGACACCAGTAATGCGGCCAGCGCGCACGCAGCGCCGCGGCAGCGGAGCCCCGCGCGGCTTCACTCCCGAACAATGCGAAGCAGCTCGCGCCCGATCCCGACATGCGCGCCAGCGCGACGCCCTGCTGTGCGCCGAGCAGTTCCAGCAGCGCACCGATCTCGGGGACCAGCGCCACCGCCGGCGGCTCAAGGTCGTTACGCCCCGCGCGCGCCGCGGCGAGCGGATCGCCCGCGGCGAGCGCGCCGCGATCGATTCCGTCCCACCCCTTGAATACCGGGCCGGTCGCGAGCGGGATACGTGGATTAGCAAGCAGCAGCGGCATGCCCGCAAGCGCCGTGCCGTCGACGGGCAGCAGTTCATCCCCGCGCGCCTCTCCGCGCAGCGTCCGGCTCGCCAGGCAAGCGGGCACGTCTGCGCCCAGAATCGCCGCGATCTGGCCGATGCCTGGATCACGCGCATCGATACCCCAGAGCCTGGCGAGCAACCGCAGCGCCGCCGCTGCGTCGGCCGAGCCCCCCCCCAGCC